>NZ_JAAKOE010000005.1:0-265807 GCF_049171255.1 Aeromonas sp. 603757
CGTGGAAGATGGCCAGAAGGTCACCCTGACCGTGACCGACGTGAACGGCAAGTCGGTGACCTTCGAGGCGACCGTGAGCGGCGGCAAGTTCAGCACCACCGTAGACCTGGGGGCCAGTGGCCTGGCGGATGGCAAGTTCACCGTGAAGGCGGATGTGACCGACCAGGCGGGCAACCCGGCGAGCGACAGCGAAAATGCGATCCTGGACAGCGTAGCTTCCTCAGCACCGACCGTGATCATCGTTGATGACACCAATAATGACCAAATGCTGACCAAGGGCGAGATTGGCAATGATCAGATCCAGGTTCGGGCAGAGGTCAATCATGCTGACTTGGTTGCGGGCGGCAAGGTGACGCTTACCATCAACAATGGTGGGGTGAACAGCACTGTCCAATTGACGCTCAAGGCCGATGGCACCCTGCTGGCAAGCAATGGCAAGAGCTACGGCTATCAGAACGGCACCATCAGCTGGACGGAAACGACCCCGGCCAACGGCAAGTCGCTGACGGTGACGGCGACCCAGACCGACAAGGCGGGCAACGTCTCACTGCCGGGCAGCGACAACGCGCAGATCCTGAATGAAGCGCCGGAGACGGCGAACAAGCAGGCAAACGGCCAGGAAGATGCAGCCAGCATCGCCATTCCGACCCTCAGTGGCAGCGACATTGATGGCAACGTGGTGAGTTTCACTATCAAGAGCCTGCCTGCCAACGGCATCCTCTATCTGAACGGTGTGGCGGTGACCGTGGATCAGAGCATTGCGGTGGCGGACGCCGGCAACCTCACCTTCACTCCGAATGCGAACTGGAACGGCAACACCAGCTTCAACTATGCGGCGGTAGACAACGACGGCGCCGTGGATGCGAGTCCCGCAACCGTGACCATCAAGGTGGATGCGGTCAACGACCTGCCGACGCTGACCATCTCCAACGGGGTTATCGTCTCTGAAGAGGGGTTGGCAAACGGCATTGCCGACACGGTCGGCAATCCGGATACCACCAATGCCATCAAGGCGTCCGGTACCCTCTCGGTGGGCGACATCGACAGCAGCACACTCAACATTTCCCTGAATGGACCGGCCGGGCTGACGTCCGGTGGGGCAAAGGTCCAGTGGAGCTGGGATGCGGGCAGCAAGACGCTGGTTGGCTACACAGGGGTGATTGGCGGCGCCGATTACAAGGCTGTGGTCGAGGTCAAGCTGACGGCACCCAATGCCAGTGGAAAGGGTGAGTGGACCTATGACGTGACCCTCAAAGGTCCCCTCGACCACGGGGATACGACCTCGGAAGACAAGTTGTCGTTCCAGCTGGATGTGGAGGTCTCCGATGGCAGCGGCATCACCAAGGACAAGCTGGATGTCAGCGTTGAGGACGACTCCCCCATTGCTGACAACAGCGATGCCGTTTCCGTGGTGAAGACCGATATTCCGAACGTGCTGACCGGGCTCTTTGACCTGACCAAGTACAGTGGCAACCAGAGCACTCTGAACATGGCGGGCTTTACTATCAGCGCCCTGGGCTTCAAGTCGGCAACAGACTCCTCACTGGTAACGGCGGTGGTCAACGGTTCCAGCTCGGGGCTGGGGGTGGCCAGCGGAGCTGCGCCTTACCACAACCTCGCCAACGAGATTGACTTCCGTCACTTTGCCGACGGATCGTCCGCCTCCGAGCAGCTGATCGTCAGGCTGGATGCGGGCAAGGTTGCCTACGGCGCCAACATCAAGTTCAGCAAGATGTTTGGCGGCGAGCTGGAGAGCGGGGTCGTGGAGTTCTATCGCGGTGGTGTACTGATCAGTACCCTGGTATTCAACTCCAACGCATCGGGTGGGGAGTTCAACCAGAACTTCCAGGTGCAGCAGGGTGGCTTTGATACCATGGTGATCAAGGCGACCAACAACGGCAGCACCAATACCTCCGACAACAGCGACTTCACCGTACAGAGCATCGAGTTCCTCGGTTCCAACACGGCGCAGGCAATCGCCTATGGTTCTGGCACCGTGACCCCGCAGTGGGGGGCGGATGGCAAGGGCTCCATCGGGCTGGTAATGGACCCGGCAACCTTCGAAAATGGTCTGCGAACGGCTTCCGGTTCTGCCATCGCCATCACCGCCAGCGGCGCTAATACCCTGGTCGGGAAGGATGCGGACGGCAACCTCATCTTCAAGCTGGAGTTTACGCCGGCCACAGGCAAGTGGGAGTTCTTCCAGTATCAGCGCATGTCCAAACCTCTGGGTGATGGCGACATCGACTTCCAGGTCCGGGTGGTGGATGGTGACGGCGACGCCAGCATTGGCTCCTTTGCAACCAAGCCTCTCTTCACGCCGCTGGTTCAGGGAGTCTCCAGCGAGAGCGTAACCGAAGGGGGCAATCTGCTGCACAAAGTCACCCTGTCAGATGCGACCCAGGAAGCGACTGAATACGATTTCGCCATTCGTGGTTCGGGCAACAACCCCGCCTCCAACCAGGATTGGGGCAATGCCCAGTTCAGCAATGGTGTGACCTATAACAGCACTACCGGCAAGATCACGGTACCAGCCGGCGTGTCGGACTTTACTGTGACCATCCCGACGGTGAACGATCGCTTGGTCGAAACGAACGAGACCCTCTCGGTGACCATCGGTGGGCAGAGCGGGACCGGCACCATAGTGGACAACGATCGGGCGCCGGTGACCACGGGTGGCTACAGTGCCGGCAAGGAGGACGCGCCGCTGGTGTTGAAGTGGGCCCAGTTTGGTGCCAGCGATGATCAGGCCGCTTCTGACCTGAGCGTGCAGATCAACACCCTGCCGCTGAACGGCAAGCTGGAGTACCTGAACGCAGCCGGCCAGTGGATTGCGGTGAAGGTGGGGGATCTTGTCTCCTACGCCGATATCGACAGCGGCCACCTGCGCTTCGTGCCTAGTCTCAATGAATCCAGCAGCAATGCCCTCAATGGTGGCGGTACGACGACGGGCAACCAGCAAGGGGACTACGCCACTCTGGGTTACCAGATCAGCGATGGTGCCAACCTGAGTAACTCAGGCAAGCTGGTGATCGATATCACGGCGGTCGCGGACAAGCCGGTGGTCGACATCAGCCTGACCGGCAACGGCGTCCCGCTTTATACCCAGTACCCGTCGTCCGGCATCTCCACCGGGGCGTTCCAGAGCAGCAACTTCAACAAGGGCAACTTTGGCATCACCAATAGTCTGACCGACAGCACCACCAGTCAGGATCAAGTGGTGGGCGGCAACGGCAATGACTATATCGTCAGCGTGAAGGGCGGCGGCGATTACTTCGTCGGCGGTGCTGGCAATGACGTGCTGGTCGGTGGCAACTCCACCTCAGGTGACACCCTCGACGGCGGTACCGGCAACGATATCCTGGTGGCCGGATTGGGTGGCGACACCCTGTTTGGCGGCGCCGGTACCGACCTGGCCGTACTGATGGGCTCGCGTGCCAACTATGTCATCGAGCGCAGAAGTGACGGCGGTTTCAACTTCCTGGTGAAGGAGAACGGCGTCACCATCAGCAAGTCGCTCTACGACATCGAGTTGGTGCAGTTTGATGACGGCATTTACCAGTTCAACCAGACCGACGGCACCCTGACGGCGGTACAGCCGAGTGTGGTGGATTACCCGCTCGAGATCACTGCTTCCCTGACCGACCGTGATGGTAGCGAGCAGTTCGACAGCCTGGTGCTGACCGGCATGCCGACGGGGTCGACCCTCTATCAGGGCTCCACCGTGCTAGGTACCGTGGGGGCCGATGGCACGCTGACGCTGACCGGTCTGTGGAACCAGAGCGCGTTGGACGTCAAACTGACCGGTCTGACCCTGCGGGTGCCGGGCAGCAGTGCCGGCCAGTTCGACCTCAAGGTAGAAGCCATTGCCAAGGAAGTGGCGACCGATCAGACCAGCAGTGCATCGGATCAGGATTCGATCCGCATGAGCTACTTCCTTTCCACCGAAGGGGAGCCGGGCGATCAGAACCGCAGCTATGGCAACGAGCACAATATCGTGGTCGGGGATCTGGATGGCAGCGTGGTACTGCCGGGCCAGAACTACAACATCGCCTTTATGGTCGACAGCTCGGGCAGTATCGGCACCAGCGCCATGAACACCATCAAGAGCCAGTTGGCACAGATCTTCGCCAGCCTCAAAGCGAGCGCAGGTAGCGAAGGGGCTGGTACAGTCAACATCATGCTGGTTGACTTTGATGCTCTGTCGAATGCCAGTATTAGTGTGAACCTGAAAGACAGCAATGCCTTGAATCAGCTGCAGGCTGTAATCGATTCCATGAGTAGCGGAGGGGGGACCAACTATGAAGATGTGTTCAAGACGGTTGCTAACTGGTTCAGTAGTTCTACGGCTCAAAGTAACAGTAATGCCAAGAATCTGTCCTATTTCATTACCGATGGTCAGCCAACTTATTACCTCGGTAACGAAGGCTCCAACCCGAGGGTATTGAATTTCTCAGGTAGCAGCTATGACGTCTATCTCAACAGTCTGCTTGGTGGCACCTATATTCCGGGTCGGGTATATAGCTCCAATGGCTACACCATCATCGACAGCGCTGGCCGAGTGTATGCCGATGGTAGATACAGCAACCCGATCGGTTTTATGCGTCCGGATGGTAGGGGGGGATATACCTACTCAACACTGGATGGTGATGGCGGCACTACCTCCAGCTCAACTATCAATAACTCGGTAGCAGGTTTTGGGCTGCTTACTGGGATGGGGGTTACGGTAGAAGCGATCGGACTGGGGGCCAACATCTCCTACAACGATCTCAAGTCCTATGACTCTGACGGCGTCATCATGACCGGCGTCAACGCCAGCGATTTGGCCAACGCCATCTTGGGCACCTCGGTGAATAACCTGCCGGGCAGTGACCGGATCGACGGCGGTGCTGGCGACGACATCCTGTTCGGGGATGCCATCCACTTCGCCAGTATCAACGGTGAAGGCTACGCGGCCATCAAGCAGTATGTGGCCGGCAAGCTGGGCGCAGGCTCGGTGACCGATGCCCAGGTCCATGACTACATCACGGACCATGCCAGCGAGTTCGATCAGTCCTCCAGCAATGACAAGGCGGACGTGCTGATTGGCGGGGATGGCAACGACATCCTGTTCGGTCAGGGTGGCGATGACTTCCTGTTCGGTGGTGCCGGCAACGACATCCTGTTCGGTGGTGCCGGCAACGACACCCTGTATGGCGAGAGCGGCAACGATACCCTGTACGGTGGCAGCGGCAACGATACCCTGTTTGGTGGTATTGGCGACGATAACCTGATCGGTGGTCTGGGCAATGACATCCTGGTTGGCGGGCTTGGCAATGACATTCTCAAGGGGGATAGCGGTGCCGATACCTCCACCTGGCTGCAGGGCGATACCGCCGCAGGCAGCGTTGCCAAGGATTACGTGGTCGACTTCTCCAAGGCGGAAGGTGACAAGCTGGATCTGAGCGACCTGTTGGATCACGACGGTTCTCGTAACCAGAACGATCTGAAGAGCCTGCTGTCGGTGTTCCAGGACAATGAAGGGGTACATCTACAGGTCAAGGAGAGCAGTACTGCGTCGGTGACTCAGGAAATAGTGCTGATGAACCATACTTTCGATAGTCTGACGGGGGGGGCAGGTACTACTGCCAACCAAGTGATCGATTACATGTTGACCAACAACATGCTCGATATCGACAAGTAAGCCCAACTCGGGACAGTAAAAAAGCGGCAGAGCAATCTGCCGCTTTTTTTATCTTGGCAGGGAGGCGAAATTAGTTGCCGAGTGTGGCAAACAGGCTCTGCTCAAGGGTGCCGCGGGAGACGCAGACCGGCTTGATGGACGGGGCTGATACGCGCTCGCCTGAGGATTCCACAAAGAACAGCTCGGTGTTGCCTTTGACGTTGACGGTGGCCACGCTGCTGTTGCCGCTCTGGGTGATGATCAGGTTGATCTGCAGGTCAGGGTTGCCCAGTGCTACTTTGGAACCCATGGTGCCGCAGTCCAGCCACTCAAGTCCGTCGGCCGACTGGTTGACATTGGCGGTCATCAGGCCGGCACCGCGCTGACTGTTTTCGATGGTGAGGCCGTGGTCGGTGAACCACTTTTCGGCGCGAGCCCACACCAGATCCACCGGGATCGCCATCTCCTGGGTATTGTTGGTCGCCTTGGCGACCGGCGGGTTGTAGCGATACTCCTCACCACCGTTATTGTCGCCAGCACAACCTGCCAGCAGCAGCGCCAATGCGCACCCCATCATCTTTTTCATCTTGCTTCTCTCGTCCATTTATCAGGCCATTGGCCAACCGGTGCCTATTATCACCTGAGCGACAACCTCTGTCAGCATGCGTGCTGCATCGGTGTAAACGGAGGGGTTACCGGGGGTGCTTTACAAAATTGGTTTGCTATCATAGATTTGCTCGAAATTCCTCCATAAGCGCCCCTGTGACCAACATGCTTACCCCGGATCTGCTTCAGCAGATCATCGACCAGTTGCCAATGAGTATCTTCTGTCGTGATAGGCATGGTCGCTACCTGTTTGCCAATCGTGAATTTGCCATTGAGGCCAAGCTGGGTTCACCCGCCGAGGTGGTCGGCAAGAGTGATGCAGAGATGTCATGGGGCGATGTATTTCGTACCGAGGACGCGCAGTTGCTGACGGGGGGCGTTCCCTTGCTTCATCAACAGTTGCACTGTAATCGGGGTGGTGAGACCTGCTGGATGGAGGTGCACAAGATCCCGCTTTACACGGCTCAGGGTGAGCCATATGCCGTATTCGGAATGGTCAACGAGATTGCCCAGCGCAAGCACCTGGAACAGACGGTCAAAAAACAGCAGGTGCTGCAGCGTTTTCTGCTCGATGCCATCCCTGACCTGATCCGTTTCGATGATCACAACGGGGTGTTGCTGGAGTGCAACCAGGCGTTTCTCGACTTTATTGGTCAGGGGGCGGATGAGGTGCTGGGTCAGCAGCTGCCGTTCCGGCTGGCGGCACCCCAAGGGATGGGCCACGGCGAATGTTGTCTGCTGGATGCCAGAGGGCAGGGACGGCATATCGAGATCACCCGGGTCGATGTCCCCGATGGGGATGGTCACTCCCTCGGGATCCTGACGCTGGGGCGCGATATCACTGGCTTGCGCACCACTCAGGCACAGTTGCAGCAGGAGCAGCACTACGACAGCCTCACCGGGCTGCTCAAACTCTCCCGTTTCTTGCAGACCAGCCGCCATTTGGGGGGCCGCAGCGCCACACTGGTGCTGGTCGATCTGCACCACTTTCGTGAGGTTAACGATCGCTTCGGGATCCGGATTGCTGATCGCCTGCTGAGCCAGGTGGCCAAGCGACTACAGCAATTGGTTCCGCCGCGAACCTTGCTCTGCCGGGTGGCTGCCGATGACTTCTGTCTGTTACTCCCCGATTTCAACGAGCCGTTGCAGGAATGGAACCAGCATCTGCAGCAGCAGTTGATGGAGTACTATCAGGTGGAAGAGCATCGTATCCAGATCCCGGTGTTTCTGGGGCTGGCTCAGGGGCGGGCAAGCGATGCCGAGCGGTTGCTCAGCCATGCTGAAGCGGCGCTGGCGCAGGGCAAGCGGCAGCAGCAGTACTGCACTCTGTTTGATCCGGCGCTGCACGCCCGGCTCAAGCGGCGTCAACTGATCGCCGCCCAGTTACCGCTCGCCATCAAGTCATCCCAGCTGGTTGCCGTCTACCAACCCATTATCAGCAGCACAACCCATCAGCTTTGTGGTGCAGAATTGCTTTGCCGCTGGCCGCATCCTGAACTTGGCATGATCTCGCCGGAAGAATTTATTCCACTGGCCGAAGAGATGGGGATCATTGGCCAACTTGGTCAGCTGATGCTGGAGTTGGGGTGTGCTCAGTTGGCCCAGTGGCAAACCGATCAGCCGGGTATGGTACTCTCCATCAACCTTTCGCCGTTGCAGTTTCGTGATCCGGCGCTCTGCAAGTTGGTGCAGGGCTGCATTGCACGTCATGGTCTGAATGCAGGCCAGCTGGAGCTGGAGATCACTGAAGGAGTCTTGATGGAGAATGCCGATGAGATCGAGACCAACCTGGATAACCTGATCGCCGCCGGTTTTCAACTGGCCATCGATGATTTCGGTACCGGGTATTGCTCGCTGGCCTATCTGCCAAGGCTCAAGGTCGCCACGCTCAAGCTGGATCGCAGCTTCACCCAGGGGTTGGTCAGCAACAGTGCCACCACCGCCATCGTGAGATCGGTCATCGGACTTGGCCATGAGCTGGGGATCTGCATTACTGCAGAAGGGGTGGAAACCGTCGAGCAACAGTTGTGGCTGACCCAGGCGGGGTGTGATCGGCTACAGGGTTATCTGTTCAGCCCCCCGTTGCCGCCCGAGCAGTTTGCCGCCAGTTATTTGTGACAGTCTGCAATAACAGAGAGGCCACCCGCAGGTGGCCTCTCTGTTTGTGGCAGGGATCAATCCTGGAAGTAGGTGCCCCAGCCATCGTAATCCACCCCATATTTTTCCAGGATGGGCAGCATCTTGGCGATATCGGCAACGATCGCTTCGACATTCAGCTTGCACTCGATGGTGGCATCGAAGCAGAAGATGGTGGCGCCGTCATCCAGCTCCATCTCTTCGGCATCGGTCACTTCAAAACCGGCCTTGAACAGGTCAACCGCTGCTTTTTCCAGACGGTCGAAATCCTGGCAGGCGAAGTGGTGTTCGATGTCGTAATCCGCATCGGGATTACTGCCATCGGCTAGCAGTTCGTTGACGATCTCGGTGGTCTCTTCACGCCACTCTTGCATATTCAGACTCATGTTGCCTCCAGGCGGTATCATTGCGGCAAAGCATACTCGCAGAGTGGATTCGGCTCAATGTGGCAAAGCTATAGAGGCCGTGATTTCCCGCAGTTTGGTGATCATTCATATATGAGACGGGTCACGGTTAGGCAGATTTCTGCTCCGAAACGGCTAATAACCGTTCATTGCGTTCAGTTGTTGAGCGAACGTGCTTTTTATCGTGCCATCATGGTTGACACCCTGCGCTGGAAAGGGTTTAATGCGCGCCGTTGCCCAGATAGCTCAGTCGGTAGAGCAGGGGATTGAAAATCCCCGTGTCGGCGGTTCGATTCCGTCTCTGGGCACCACAATTCCTCCTTAGTTCAGTCGGTAGAACGGCGGACTGTTAATCCGTATGTCACTGGTTCAAGTCCAGTAGGAGGAGCCAAATTCGAAAAGCCCGCTCAATCGAGCGGGCTTTTTCATTTCTAGTTGCTGTTGCATGCTGCCAAAAAGAGCGTTGCGCCACAGGTGGCACTGAACAGCAGCATTCCGGTCTGCAGCATGCTGCCAGGGCATGGCTTCTTCTCTCTTTTTCTGGCCCTGATCCACTTCGGTTTCATCACATTCCCTTATCTATTTTGTCGGCCTGAATGGCTGCACTCCTGTGCAGGCGAGCCATCTTTGTTGAATGGCGCCATGGCGTCAATCTCCCTCGCAAAACAATTAATTCAGCACCGTTGAAGAGCGGCTTGTCGGGTGATGTTTCGACCTTTAAGCCATTGTTAACATTTTGGAAAACCTGAGTGACCCCAAGGCAGGGCGGGGATATGATGGGATCAATGATGTTCCCATCCTGACGGAGAGATCCCAGATGAGCAGCCCCTTGAGCTATGTACTGGACGGCATTCATTGCGAGCCGCACTTTTTTACCGTTCCCCTCGATCATGATGAGCCGGATGGTGACAGCATTACCCTGTTTGCCCGTACCCTCTGCCGTAAAGACAAGCTCGATGAGAAGTTGCCCTGGCTGCTGTTTTTGCAAGGGGGGCCGGGATTCGGGGCGCCGCGCCCGACGGCTAACAGTGGTTGGCTCAAGCGGGCGTTGCAGGAGTTCAGAGTGCTGCTGCTGGATCAGCGTGGCACCGGGATGTCGAGCCCCATCCATGGGCATATTCTGGCCAAAATGACACCGACCGAGCAGGCGGAGTATCTCAGCCATTTTCGCGCCGACAGCATAGTGCAAGATGCCGAGTTCATCCGGCAGGAGCTCAGCCCCAAGCATCGCTGGAGCCTGCTGGGGCAAAGCTTTGGCGGCTTTTGCTGCCTGACCTATCTCTCGTTTTTCCCTGACAGTCTGCGGGAGGTCTATATCACCGGCGGTATCGCGCCGATCGGCCGCAGTGCCGAGGAGGTTTACCGCGCCACCTACCAGCGGGTGGCCGACAAGAACCGCGCCTTCTTCGCCCGCTTCCCCCACGCTCAGGGGATTGCCAACCGGCTGGCCAACCATCTGCACCAGCACGATGTGCGACTGCCCAACGGCCAGCGCCTGACGGTGGAGCAGTTCCAGCAGCAAGGGCTGGATCTCGGCGCTACGGGTGCCTTTGAGGAGCTTTATTACCTGCTGGAGGAGGCCTTTATCGGTGACAAGCTGAGCCCGGCCTTTCTCTATCAGGTGCAGAGCATGCAGCCATTCAATACCAACCCGCTGTTTGCCATCTTGCACGAAGCTATCTATGCCGAAGGGGAGGCGACTCGCTGGGCCGCCGCCCGGGTCAGGGGGGAATTCCCGGCGGTGAACTGGGCACCCGGCAAGGATTTCGCCTTCACCGGCGAGATGGTTTACCCCTGGATGTTCGAGCAGTTCCGCGAGTTGCTGCCCCTGAAAGAGGCTGCCCATCAGTTGGCCAACAAGGCGGACTGGGGGGCGCTCTATGACTCGGCACAGCTTGCCCGCAACAAGGTGCCGGTAGCCTGCGCCGTCTATCCCGAGGATATGTATGTGGAGTTTGACTACAGTCGCGAAACTCTGCGTGGCCTTGGCAACAGTCGTGCCTGGATCACCAATGAATATGAGCACAACGGTTTGCGCGCCGATGGTGAAGAGATTCTTGATCGTCTGATCGCGTTGAATCGCGACCGTTAATTGTCGTTATCGGCAATCATCGCGGGAGTCCGGACTCCCGCGATGATTGTTATGGATGGTTGTTATGAAAGCGTGACGCCCTGAACCTTGCCCCGCGCCTGCCAGACGATGAGTGGATAGCCGGCTGATTAATTTCCCCCTCTTTCACTGTTTCTGCCGATCCCTCACCATATACTTGCCAAACGACTCTGTATTGAGCCGCGGTCAAACCGATTGACCAACTCGTGCTCGTTACCATTAGAAAGTCGCTCTACCGCTCTGTATCCCGCGTATCAGATATGCCATCTCTGCATGCCCCGCAATCCGGGGTAGGGGATGGTCGTGCTTTTCAATCAAGATAAGGATGTATGATGAGAAAGTCTCTGTTGGCCTGCTCCCTGTTGCTGTGCCCTGTCGTGTTTGCTGCCACCCCCCATTGGGAATATAGCGGTGAGGCGGGGCCTACCCACTGGGCCAAGCTGACCCCTGAGTTTGGCCAGTGTGCGGGTAGCAATCAGTCGCCGGTTGACCTGAACGGATTGGTCGAGGCCAAACTGGCCCCGCTGGTACTCCACTATCAGGCGGGTGGCAACACAGTGGTCAACAATGGTCATACCGTGCAGGTCGGTTATGCCCCGGGCAGCATTTTGCAACTCGATGGCACCAGGTTTGAGCTCAAGCAGTTCCACTTCCACGCCCCGAGTGAAAACCTCATCGAGGGCAAATCCTATCCGCTGGAAGGGCATCTGGTGCACGTCAGTGACAAGGAAGAGATCGCCGTGGTGGCGGTGATGTTCGAGGCTGGCAAGGCCAATCCTGCGCTGGCGGCAGCTTGGAGTGCATTACCTGCCAAGGTGGGGGAGATCCAGGCCCTCAAGGCGCCGCTCTCTGCTGAGCAACTGCTGCCGGAAAGCCATGACTACTATCGCTTCAGCGGTTCCCTTACAACGCCTCCCTGCTCGGAAGGGGTGCGCTGGCTGGTGATGAAGCAGCCGGTTGAGGTCAGTCAGGCCCAGATCGACGCCTTCAAGGCGGTGATGCACCACCCCAACAACCGACCGGTGCAGCCCCTCAATGGGCGCGTGGTACTGCAATAACACAGCGTTGCAATAGCGCTGCAGATAGCAAAAACAACAAAGAGGGCCGCGAGGCCCTCTTTTACATGGCGAGGTATCGGTGTGCAATTAAAGCGCGGCGGCGATGCGGGCGCCAAGCGCCGCGTTGTTCAGTACCAGCTGAATGTTGGCCGCCAGCGAGTTGCCGCCGGTCAGCTCGCAGACGCGGGCCAGCAGGAAGGGGGTTGACGCCTTGCCCTTGATCCCCTGCTCATCCGCTTCACGCAGCGCTTGGGCAATGGCTGCGTCGATATCAGCTTTCGGCATGGCGTGTGCGGTCGGGATGGGGTTGGCCACCACGGCGCCGCCCGCCAGTCCCAGCTCCCACTTGAGGCGCAGCGCCTCGGCGATGGCCGCCGGGGTATCGAGGCGATAATCGACCTTGAAGCCGCTCTCGCGGGTGTAGAAGGCTGGCAGCTCCTCGGTTTGATAGCCGATCACCGGTACGCCCTGGGTCTCCAGATACTCCAGGGTCAGCCCGATATCGAGTATCGACTTGGCTCCGGCGCAGACTACGGCCACCGGCGTTTGTGCCAGCTCCTGCAGGTCGGCTGAGATATCGAAGGTCTCCTGCGCACCGCGATGTACCCCGCCGATCCCGCCGGTGGCAAAGACCCGGATCCCCGCCATGGCGGCGATGATCATGGTGGAGGCGACCGTGGTGGCCCCCATCCCCTTGCGTGCCAGCACGAACGGAATGTCGCGGCGGCTGCACTTGGTAACCGCATGGCCAGCCCGACCGAGGGCCTCCAGCGCACCGGCATCCAGTCCCACCTTGAGGCGGCCATCGAGGATGGCGATGGTGGCTGGAATGGATCCGTTATCGCGCACCACCTGCTCCACCTGACGGGCCGTCTCCACGTTCTGCGGATAGGGCATGCCGTGGGAGATGATGGTGGATTCGAGGGCAACCACCGGTTTGCCAGCAGCTAGCGCGGCAGCCACTTCCGGTTGGATATCGAGGTAAGCGTTCAGCATGAGTACTCCTCCAGTATGCGGTCAACGGCGGTCTTGCTCAGACCGGAAAAAACGGTATCGGAACAATTGACGGTGAGGGCGGCGCAGCCCAAGGCAAAGCGGGTGGTTTGGGCAATGTCGAGCTCTTGCAGCCAGGCGTGGGCGAGGCCAGCCATAAAGGCATCCCCGCCGCCGGTGACGTTGAGCACCGGACTACCCAGCACAGGCAGGTGGCCCTGTTGCTCGCCATCGCTGTAAAAGATCCCCTGTTCACCCAGACTGAGGAACAGTCGCTTGACCCCGGCGCGGTGGAACCAGGCGGCCACCATGGGCCAGGTTTCGGGCCCGGCGATGGTCATGCCGCACAACTGTTCGGCCTCACTGCGATTGGGTTTGAGGGTGTGGATTTTGCCGAGCCAGGGGCGGATCTTCTCCACTTTGGCCACCGAAACGGTATCGACAAAGATGGCGTGATCCCCCTGCCGTTCGAACAGCCAGTCGAGGGTATGGATGGCCAGATTGGTGTCGAGCACCCAAAGCCGGGCACCGCCGAGAAAGCCTGCGAGGGGTGTCAGGCGGGCAGGCGTGAGCTGCTCGATAATGGCCATGTCATTGATGGCACAGCTCATTTCGCCGCTGCCATCATGCAGGCTGAGATAACAGGAGGTGGTGTGGCCATCGAGCACTAGGGTCTGGCGCACATCGACGCCGGCCCGCTGGCTTACCTCCAGCAGATGATGACCATACTGGTCGTTGCCGACCGCTGTAAGCAGCCGGGTGTCGCTGCCGAGCCGCGCCAGATTCTCGGCGATATTGCGGCCAACACCACCTGCCGAGGTGCGCACCTTGCCCGGGTTGGAGTCGCCGAGCAGCAGGTTGTCATGGCTGGTGCCACAAATATCCATATTGGCACCGCCGATCACCACTACGTAGGGGCCTTCTCGCAGTACATAACCTCTGCCTTGCACATATCCCTGCCGGATCAGGCTGGAGATGTGGCTGGCCAGCGCGGAGCGGCTGATGCCGAGGCGATCGGCCAGATCCTGCTGGGCAATCATGGGATCCTGACGCAGCAGGGCTAGGATCTCTTGTTCACGCTCAGTCATAGACAAACATCCATTTACAAACGTTTGTCCATTATTGCTGGGAAACGTTTGCTGGCTATCGGCTTGTACAAAATTTGTCGGCTTGCGCACAAAAAATCGACATTCAAAGCTGGGTTGGCAAGCGGTTTAGCTGGAGAGGGGACTTTTAACGGGTCGGTGGCCCTGCAACGGCTTATAATGGCCGTCGCAAGATGAGGAGAGATGATGGAAAAGAGTGCATTCTGCTGCGTGGGGTTGGTCAATCCCAAGTCCCCGGAAAATGTCGGTTCCGTGATGCGGGCTGCGGGTTGTTACGGGGTGGACGAGGTCTACTACACCGGCAACCGCTTCGAGCTGGCGCGCCGCTTTGCCACTGATACCAAGCAGATGGTGGAGAAGATCCCGCTGCTCGGGGTGGATGATCTGATGGCGTTTATCCCGCAGGGATGCGTGCCCGTGGTGGTCGATCTGATCGACGGCGCTACACCGCTCCCCGACTATGTCCATCCGGAACGCGCTTTTTATATCTTCGGGCCGGAGGATGGTACGCTCGATCCTGCCCTCTATGGCGCGGTGAAAGATGTGGTTTATGTGCCGACCAGTGGCTGTATGAATCTGGCGGCCTCGGTCAATGTGATCCTCTACGACCGCTTGGCCAAGGGAATGAGGGGAGAGTAATTAGCGCAACGTTATCATTCAGTCTGCAGGACTGGCAGCCACTTTCTGTTCCAGTTCTTCGATAAAACCCTGATAGTAGTCATAGAGCTGATAGTGCTTATAGATCTCTGCCAGACCCCCGCTGCGGATCAACTCAACCATTCCCTTATCCCAGAGCTGTAACATCCGGTTGCCTTGCTGGGTATCGGCAAAAATGGGATAGGTCGGGATCCAGCGCAGGAAGACGCGATGCAGCTCGGGAGGGATAGCCTCATCCACATAGAGCACGCCGGCAGTGAGGTAAAAGCGATATCGCTCTTTACCAAGCAGTTGCAGGGCCAGCTCATCGCTGTCAATTTCATGCCACTGCATGGTGACCGCAATGTACTTGTCGAATGCCCAGCCCCGCCGCCATATCACGGTTTGCCCTTCCAGACTTTTCTCCCCTTGCCACTGGGGTTGCCATTTCTTGAGCATGAACACGGTCAGGTCATCCGCTGATGCCGGATAGCGAGATTGCTGGACGCCGGATACTTCATCGCGATATACCCCCATGGCGATATCTCCCCCTTTTTTTGCAATGACAGCGAGAGCGCGCTTATAGGGCACAATATGGGGGGTTACCTGATAGCCGTGAGGCTGGTAGATGGCTCGCACCAGATCTAGATAGAGGCCTTTGCCATCCTTTTGACAAAAACCGGGCCAATCATCGCAATAAACGTCAATAGACTCTGCCCGGCAATTCGCCGCAGTGAACAGACAACAGAGCAACAGACAGATGCGTAGCATGGTCAGAGCTGGCCTCGCTGGGGCAGAGGAAAAAACACTGATACCCTACTTTATACCATGGCATTGATGGCGACGGCGTACAGAAAAAATCCCTGATGTTCATTTTGCGACAGGGTCGAGAGTTATTTTCAATCTGATGGTTATGATGAACTCAAGATTCAATAGTACCCCAATCAGTAGAGGAGACTGCATTATGCCATCGATCAAAACTCTGCTTTGTCCTGTCGATTTTTCCCAAATGTCCCGGGCGGTACTCGACTATGCCGTATTCATGGCGCAGAGCCATGAGGCCCAGCTCAAGCTGATCCATGTCGTAGACCAACTGCACGGCTTTGACAGTTACAAAATTCTTCATATGACAGCCGTTGAGATCACTCACGAAATGGAGCGTCAGGCCAGAGCCCAACTCAAAGAGCTGATTGCCACCCTGCCTATTCCGGCAACGTTTGATATTCGCTTTGGCAGGGCAGCGGATGAAATCATTATCCAGGCCAAGGAAGACGAGGTTGAACTGATCGTTATGGGGAGTCACGGCCGCTCCGGCATCAGCCATCTGCTGGTAGGCAGCGTTGCCGAATCCGTGGTGCGTCATGCTCCGTGCCCGGTCCTGGTGGTGCGCCAATAACTCGTCCCGTTTAGTGTGAGAGCGTGACAAACAAGGCCAGCGATTGCTGGCCTTGTGTTTTATGGTGTTGTGCCCGTTAGCCGTGGGCGTAGATGACACTGCCCCCTTTTATGGTATCTATGATGGCCCTGGCTTGTTCCTTTGGCAGGGCGGGACAGCCCCAGCTGCGGCCCAGTTTGTCATATTTGCGCAGATGGTTTGGGCTGGCATAGGCGGCGCCATGCACCACGATGGCACGTTTGCGGGCATTGCAGTTTTTGCCGGGGCTGAGCCCATCCAGCCGCAGGGAGTAGCCATGCTTGCCCAAGTAGGTTTCTGCGGTACGATAGACGCCGAGGGAGCTTTGTCGGGAGTTGAGCTGGTTGGAAAAGCGCTCTGCGGCTAGTTCACCTGAGTTGCGGCCATGGCTTACCCAGGTGTGATAAAGCAGTTTGTGACGTTTCATGTCGATGACGAACAGCCTGCGCTGAGTCGAAGGCTTGCTGTAATCAATGATGGTCAGGATGGATTTTTGCTTGCTGCGTACGCTTTGATAGCTAACAAGGGCTTTTTGAAAGGTTTGTCTGTCGAGTTTGCCGGCCAGCCCAAGCTGCTGATAGAGGTTGCGCTCACTACTGGCGGCGCTATTCCCGCTCCAGCCGATGCTCACCAGCAACAGTAACACTGGCCACAGTGGCCCCCACCGTTTTCCGAGTAACTCTGTCATCCCTGCTCCCCTCTTTGCGCATCCTTGCTTGTCCAACGGGCTGAAATTACAGCTATCCGCTCGATAGTTATATGCAAGGTGCTGAAAACGCGCAATAAAAAACCGGCCGCAGAGCGGCCGGAAGAAATTCAAACAGTAGACATTGGTTTCACAGGGTATAACCGACAGTCAACCTTTTAGAAGTTGTACTGCAGGGCGACAGCAACAACGTCGTCGGTGTTCTTGCCCAGAGAGTTGGTGGACTTGCCATCAACAGAGTCAAGCAGGTTCAGCTTGTAGTCAACGTAGGCGTTGAAGTTCTCGGTAAAGTTGTACCAGGCACCGATGGATACGTACTCGGTGTAGGTGTCGTCAATGCCGTGGGCAGTATCTTTGACGTCAGTGCGCAGGTAAGCCAGAGAAGGCTTGAACTTGCCGATGGTGTACTGGGCAACGGCTTCGTAACCATCCATCTTCTCGGCGTAGCCGTTGTTGACGAACAGGTGGTTCTCACCGTGGGAATAGGTTGCCGCCAGATAGAGGTCGCCTGCAGCATATTTGGCACCGAAGCCCATCAGCTTGGCATCTTTCTCGCCGCCAAAGGCTGCGTAGCGGGCCTGTTCGGCAGTTTTGCCAGCCTGGTTGTATGCAGCGCCCAGGCTCAGACCCATATCGAAGTCATAGTTGGCAGAGAAGGCAAAGCCCTCTTTGGAACCAGTGCTGTTCCAGCTCTCACCGTTGTAGAGGTTACCGTTGAAGGACTCGGCAATGGCGCTGCGGCCAGCATTTTGCGGGGTATTGTTACCAGTGAACTGGGCACCCAGAGTCAGACCTTCGTAGTTGAAGATGTACTGAGCCAGACCGTTGGTACGGCCGGTACCGAATACTTCGGTATCTTTGCCCAGGCCATCACCACCCCATTCGGGCAGTACGTCGGTATAGTTGTTTACGGCCTTGGTGAACAGACCATCCTGACGGCCATAACTGAAGGCACCGAAGCGATCGTGCTGGATGCCGGCATAGGCGTAACGCAGTTCATCGTTGTCAGAACCGGAGGTCGGCAGGTTGTATTCGGCAAAGCCGAATGCCTTCATCTCGGGAGCGATCTTGGTCTCGCCAGCAACGTGCAGACGGAAGTAGCTCTGATCTCCTTCGGCGCTGTTGTTGTCAGTGCCGTAGTAGGCACCCTGGGCACGGCCACCGATATCCAGCTTGGTGTCGTTCTGGTTGTAAACGGTAGCAGCGTGGGCGCCACTGGCCAGCAGCAAGCTGGAGATGGCCATAGTCAGTGCAGACTTTTTCATATCCTTATTTCCTCTGATGTAAACACTTCCGAACCTGTGGTCGGTTCTATGGAAATCGGAAAGGGTCCGATAGCCACACGGTAGGCGCTTGAACCTTGACTGGGCCTGAATCTGTCGTCGTTTAATTTGGTGCTGAAGGGCGCTGTTGATACTGGATATGACGTTTTTTGACAGGTTAAAAAGAGATTAAATTCAATGAATTATTCTCTATTGGCTGTTTTGACATTAAAACTGGCCTGACCAATAAGGTCGATGACTCAAGTTGTGAGGCGTATCACGAAGGGGGAGAAGAGTGGCGGGAGGAAAATGGGACAGGAGCACTTGCCGTGCTCCTGTCTGGCGGTCAGCTTGCTTTTTGCCACAGTGTCATCAGCAAATCCTGTTCCAGCTGTGCCGGGCCTTGCTGGATAAAGGCATGGCGCTGTTCGCCGTTGGCGCGCCAGCCGAGACGGCTTGTCTCCAGAATAAAGGCGCGCATGGTCTGATCCATAGAGATAGGAAACTGGCAGCGCTCCTGGCTTACCAGTCGGAGACCGGCAAGCGAGGGCCAGCTTAAAGGGTGTTCCATACTCACCGGATTGAGGCTGACCCGCAGTTGCCACTGATGACGGGGGCCCGGCTGCAGATAGAGCAGATAGCCACCGGGGGCCAGCCAGCTGACCAGCTGCTCGGTCTTGACCTTGAGATCGTTGACCAGCAGCACCTGAGCAGAGCCCGGTTGCAGCGGTGCACGGGCGGGATCGGCAATGACAAACTGGCCGTCCGGCTGCGCTTTTTTGGCGGCAAAGATGGTGTTCTTGGCGATATCAACCCCAGCAAACTGCCAGCCGGGCAGGCGCTCTGCCAGCGCGCGGCAGTAGTAGCCTTCACCACATCCCAGATGAACCAGCTCTTGCGGGGCCAGCGGAGCGAGTAGAGCGGCCATGGCCTCAACCAGCGGCAGTTGGTGGCCGGCTTCTAGGAAATGGTGTTTGGCGCGCATCAGGGCGCGGCTGTCGCTGTCTTTGGGGTTTTTCTTGCCGGGGATGAGATCCAGATAACCTTCCGGTGCCGGATCGAAGTGATGCTTGTTGTCGCAATAGCGCCCCTGGGAGGCTTCATGAAGATGGAGCGGACTGCGGCAGCGGGGACATTGAAGATGCATAGTAACTCTCTGGGCGAATGCCGGAACAGTGAAGGGCGTTCGGGATTATAGGGGAGAGGATCAAAAAAGGCTGCCGTAGCAGCCTTTTTTATCCCAAGGCCTCAGTCAGGCCTGCGGATGGGTTATCAGCGAGTGCCAAATACCACAATGGTCTTGCCGTGAGCAGAGATGAGCTCCTGCTCTTCCAGCATCTTCAGGATGCGGCCCACGGTTTCACGAGAGCAGCCGACGATCTGGCCTATCTCCTGACGGGTGATCTTGATCTGCATGCCATCCGGGTGGGTCATGGCATCCGGCTGTTTGGCCAGGTTGAGCAGGGTCTGGGCGATCCGGCCGGTCACATCCAGGAAGGCGAGGTTACCCACTTTCTGGCTGGTGTGTTGCAGGCGCTTGGCCATCTGGCCAGAGAGACGCATCAGAATGTCCGGGTTGACCTGGATCAGCTGGCGGAACTTCTTGTAGGAGATCTCTGCCACTTCGCAAGAGCCTTTGGCGCGAACCCAAGCGGAGCGCTCGGGGTTCTCGTTCTCCTCGAACATCCCCATCTCGCCCAGGAAGTCACCCTGGTTCAGATAGGAGAGGATCATCTCTTTGCCCTCATCGTCCTTGATCAAGACGGCCACAGTGCCCTTGACGATGTAGTAGAGGGTCTCCGCTTTTTCACCCGCATGGATCAGGGTGCTCTTGGCGGGATACTTATGAATGTGGCAGTGCGACAAGAACCATTCCAGGGTGGGATCGCTTTGCGGTTTGCCAATGACCATGAGAATTCCTCTGTAGTGTCTTTTTATGGACTTGTGCGTCCGGGCAAGCTGCCAATCTTGCCATTCCTTGTATTGGTCGCAGTAGGATAAGAGCCTTTGCCTGTGCTGACAAGGCTTTGCGGGCTTTTGACAGAGCCCTTTGAGTAATGCCTGCTGCGCCGCTTCGGCCATTCTAGGGAAGATAGAGGTCGGAGATGTTGATTTTGATCTATTTCCATCCCAACTCCCCCTGTTCGGCAGAGATAAGCGACTGGGTTATGCTAGGGATCCATCATCATGATTAACAGGAGAGAGTGCGAGATGAAAGCCAAGGTCAGCTGGGTGGAAGGGATGAAGTTTGTGGGTGAGAGTGAATCCGGTCACAAGGTGATCCTGGATGGTGCCAACCCCGGTGAGGGGGCCAGCCCGATGGAGATGATCCTGCTGGCGGTCGGTGGCTGCAGCTCCATTGATGTGGTCTCCATCCTCGAAAAAGCGCGCCAGTCGGTGACCGCATGCCATGTCGATGTCAGTGGCGAACGGGTCGATAGCGTGCCCCGGGTTTTCGAGAAGATTAATCTGCACTTCGTGGTGACAGGCAAGGGATTGGCGGAGAAGCAGGTGGCCAGAGCGGTCGAGCTGTCGATGGAAAAATACTGTTCTGTTTCCCTGATGTTGGAAAAAGCGGTACAAATTACCCATAGTTATCAAATTGTTGAAGCTTGATAACGATAGTTTCGTTGGTACCCTGGCATAAGGCCGTTACGTAAGGCCACTGCACAAGGCCATGACATAAAGCCATTACATAAGGAAAGTGCAATGAAAAAATTGATCGCTCTGCTTCCCCTTTTGGGCCTGGCGGCGTGCAGCAGCCCGCAACCTACCCAGTATCAATACAGCCAATACCAGTGTGGTGAAGAGATGCTGGCCGTTACCTATGATGCCCAGGCTGACATGGTGCAGTTCCCCTATGCCGGGGTTTACCACAAGCTGGCGCGCGTTGAGTCTGAATCTGGCGCCAAATATTCCGACAGCGTCACCACTTTCTGGAATCAGGACAAACAAGCCCTCCTCACCCAGAAAGGGGTCACACTGCTGACCTGTACGCTTAAATAAGTGACCACAGATAGCTGAAGGTGTGCAGCTTTGTGCCCCGGTCTGGCCTAGGCCGGATTGGGTCAAGAGGTTGAGACCACAAAAAACGGCTTGCCGGGAGGCAAGCCGTTTTTCTATCCATCTGTTATCACTAAACAAGCACTAGTTGGTGGGGACGCGATTGAGCAGCTCGGCCGCGAGCTGCTGGCTAAGCGCCTGACGCTGGTTGTCTGCAATGCTCACGTCGCTGGTCAGCTGGATGATGCTGCTCCAGACCGCTTTCTGGGTTTTGCGATCGAGCAGCACGATGGCCAGCGACCCTTTGCGCTGGTTGGCCGAGGCATATACCCCGGGAGTCATGCCAAGACGTGCGAAAATCTCGCCGTCACTCATATCCTTGCCGCCCGCGACGCCGATGGCGACCCACAGATCCGCCTCGTCGAGTGGTGCGCTCTGCCACCCCTTGCCATTGAGCTCCCGGCTTACCGCCTGCTGCATCGGCTCCAGCCACCCTTCCGCCAGCTCACCGGCGAATTGATACTGCTCGGCCAGGGCGTAGCGCGGGGTTGCGCCATAGGTCCAGTTGCCAATCGGACGAACCAGCATGGTGCCGGACTCCAGCGTGGGGGCCGTCGGCCCGCTGCTGCAGCCGCCAAGCAGGGCGGCCAATACCACAGAGATAAACGCTAACCGCATTGTGAACTCCTTGGCTTAAGTGATCTTGCCGGTTTCAAGTAGTTGCTGGATGAGTGGCTTAAGGATCAACTCCATGGCAAACCCCATCTTGCCACCCGGCACGACGATGGTATTCATTCGTGACATGAATGAGCCGTCGATCATCGACAACAGATAGGGAAAATCGACCTGTTTTATGCCGCGAAACCGGATCACCAGCATACTCTCGTCCAGACTCGGGATCACCTTGGCACTGAAGGGATTGGAGGTGTCCACTGTCGGCACCCGTTGGAAGTTGATATGGGTGCGCGAGAACTGCGGGGTGATGAAGTTGATGTAATCATCCATGGAGCGGACTATGGAGTCGGTTACGGCCTCACGGGAGTGGCCGCGCTCCGAGGTATCGCGGATCAGCTTCTGGATCCACTCCAGGTTGACGATGGGCACCACGCCGATGAGAAAGTCCACGTGGCGGGCTACGTTGTGATCCTCAGTGACCACACCACCGTGCAGCCCTTCATAAAACAGCAGGTCAGTGTCGCTCGGCAGATGCTGCCAGGGGGTGAAGGTGCCGGGCATCTGGTTGAAGGGGACCGCCTCGTCAAAGCTGTGCAGATAGCGGCGATACTGGCCGGTGCCATCCTGGCCATAGCCCTGAAAAAAGCTCTCCAGCAAGCCGAAGTCATTGGCCTCGGGGCCAAAATAGCTGATGTGGCGTCCTTGTTCACGCGCCTTGCGGATTGCCACATCCATCTCGGGGCGGGTGTAGCGGTGAAAACTGTCACCTTCCACCACGGCTGCCTGATAACCCAATTGGTGGAACATGGATCGAAAGGCGATGGTGGAGGTAGAGGTACCGGCACCGGACGACCCGGTGACGGCGATAATGGGATGCTTGGCCGACATAGAATGCTCTCTTCCTTGGGAGTTTCGTTATACGGGCGTGAACCCGAGATGGTCAAGACGGCTCGTTGAAACGATCGCGTGGCACAATATTGACCGATTCATGCAACTCGCTATAGACGATCACGGCGATGCCTTGCTGTAATTGAGTCCTTACCATAGCGACTTTGGCTTCAAGCGAAACATCATGTTCGCCATATTCGGTGCCTTCTTGCAGCACAAACTGTTCGATCAGGTTGGTCAGGGTATCGGCATCCAACGCTTGCCAGGGGATTATCATGAAGGGATCTCGATGCAAAAGGGTATAACCGTCAGCTATTGTTGTGCGCAATAAAATGAGTGCAACCTCTTTTTACGCGTTTCGTGGAGTGTGAGACATGTTGTCTGAAGAGCAACGCCGGGCCCCCTCAACGATATCGGCTCACATGGATCTTGCTCGTCGCCAGGCCATCAGTCGCGGCATGGTCTGGTTCTGGTTGCTGAACTGGCTGGTTGTGCTGTTTCTGGCGATACGCTACCAGGTCTACAGCCAGGCAGGCCTGGCCAGTGACGGTACTCTGCCATGGCGCTTTCAGAGTGAGCTGGGCTTTGTCATGGTCGTGCTGCTGCTGCTGCCGGTTGCAGCCCTGCTCTGCAATCATCTGCAGGATCGAGTCTGGCTATGGTGCGCATTGGTCGTAATGCTGGTCTGGGGGGGCGTCTGGACGCTGCATATCTTCACCATTGGTGAAGTTGAGCTGCGGGGAGGGGCAAGCTATGCCAACGGGATCATGCGCCTCAATTTACTGGCTGCGCTGATCGCGTTTTATCCCGACCGACGCGTGTTGTATGCCTATCTCAGTGTACCGTTGCTATTTGGCGTTGCGCGTTTGTGGTGGCTGGAGGTGGATTTTCCGCAGCTTTATCTGCTTGAGGTGGTATGTACCATAATGGCGCTGGAGGTTGGTCGCCGGATGCTGCATCGCTGGTTTGAATTGGCCGTGATGCGTGAGCATGACAATCTGGCCCTGTTGCGGCGCCTCGATGCACTGGCCAAGCAGGATCCACTGACTGGTCTTGCCAATCGGCGCCACTTCAGTCAGGAGCTCGAACGCTGCAAAGCCCATAGTCAGTCGAGCGGCGCCCCGCTTGCCCTTATCCTCATCGATGTGGACTACTTCAAACGCTTTAACGATCACTATGGCCATCAGGCGGGGGATGTCTGCCTGCGGGAGGTGGCGCAGTTGATGATGCGTTCGGTGCGCAGTGAGGCGGATCTGGCCGCCCGTTATGGCGGCGAGGAGTTTGTGTTGCTACTGCCCGATGCCGACAGGCAGAGCGCCGCTGCGGTAGCGCGGCGGCTGCAGGATGGGCTGGCCGAATTGCAGCTTGAGCATCTGGCATCCGATGTTGCCAGTCGGGTGACCATCAGTCAGGGGATCGCGACACTGGAAGGCGGGGAGAGTGGTGAGCAGCTACTGGCGCGGGCCGACCAGGCCCTCTACATGGCCAAGGCTGGGGGGCGCAATCAGTTCTGCACCGCTCCCTGAGTCTGTTCGGCAATCCAGTGACTGATCCGCTCATCCAGCCAGAACTTTGGCCGCCAGGGCGTGCCATGCAGAAAACCGACATGGCCGCCGCGCTTGCTCAGCTCATAGCGCACCGTGGGCGAGAGTTGATCCGGCCGGGGAATGACCGCGTGTGACATAAAGGGATCGTCGGCGGCGTGGATAACCAGGGTCGGGATCGGGATCTGGCGCAGCATGGGCAGGCCGGAGCAGCTCTGGTAGTAGTGGCTGGCGCTGTGAAAGCCGTGCAGCGGAGCGGTGACCAGTTCGTCAAAATCACGCAGGGTGGCAATCTGCTCCACTTGCCGGGGCTGCCAGCGTTCACTCGCTTTCTGCTGTTGGCTGATCTTGCTGAGCAAATTGCGGCGCATGGTACGCAGCAGATAGTTCTGATAGACCTTTGAGAAACCCTGATTGACCCGTTCGGCACAGCTGGCCAGTTGCAGCGGGGCCGAGACTACCACTGCCGCTTTCAATGCCGCAGGACAGGCCCGTGCCAGCAAGTTGACCAGCATATTGCCACCCAGTGAAAAGCCGATGGCGATCAGCGGTTTGCCCGGGAAGCGTTGGCTCAGCTCGGCAATCAGCTCCTGCGCATCACCGATGGCGCCGGAGTGATAGGCATGCAGGTGGCGATTGGGCTCGCCGCTGCAGCCACGAAAGTGCATCAGCACGGCCTCTCTGCCCTCTTGCTGCAGATGGGTGAATAATCCCTTGGCATAGTGGGAGTGAATGCTCCCCTCCAGCCCGTGAAAGACCACCACCAGTGGTCGCGAATCTGTCGTGATCTCGCCGCTCCAGGCGAGATCGACAAAATCCCCGTCAGTCAGTTCGAAGCGCTCGGCAACAAATCGGGCCGGAGTCCGGCGCAGCCATTTGGGCAATATGGTCTGCAGATGAGGATTGCGGGCCCACCAGGGGGCGTGGAAGTGGCTTTCGGTCAGCATGGCGTCGTCGGTCTGGGTCGAAGATAGAGGGGCGAGAGGTGTTCAGCTCCCGCCAGTCATTGGCTTATTTCAGCAGGCGATCGTGATGTTCGGCACCGCGCAACATGGCCTGGATCAGCTCGTTGGCCTCGAACTTGGTCAGCGCCTCATGGGCGCCCACCTGATGGGCCCGCTCCACACTGATCTCGCTGGAGAGGGAGGTGTGCAGGATGATGTAGGCCCCCGCCAGTTTGCTGTCGCTCTGTACCTCGAAGGCCAGCTCGTAGCCATCGAGCCCAGGCATCTCGATATCGCTCACCAGAATATCGATGGGGGTCTGCTGGCTGGCACGTTGTTGCATCAGGGTCAGTGCGTCCTTGCCATTGGTACAGACCTCATAAGGGATATTGATGTAATCGAGGGCTGCCATCAGCTGGCGACGGGCGACCGAGGAGTCATCAACCAGCAGGATCCGCATCGGCTTGATCCGCTCCCGCTGCACATCGGTCAGCACCGGATAGAGGTGGCTCGGATCGTCCGGATAGACCCGGGAGAGGATCAGCTCCACATCCAGCAGCTGGATCAGCTGGTCATTGACCCGGGTGACACCAGTCACAAACACATTGTGGCCGAGGGCGGCGGGAGGTGACTCGATATCGCGCCAGTTGCACTCGGTGATCTTGTCGATGCCTCGCACCAGAAAGCCCACCAGGGTGCGGCGGCAATCGGTGATGATGATAAAGCAGTGGGGCATCTCCTCCTTGCTGATGGGGCGATAACCCACCGCCATCGCCATGTCGATCACCGGAATGGTGGCGCCGCGCATATTGGCGGCCCCCAGCACGGTCGGATGCGAGTGCGGCATGGCGGTCAGCTGGGTGTAAGGGACTATCTCCTTTACCTTGAGGGTGCCTATGGCAAAGGATTGCTGGGCTGAAAGGTGAAACAGCAACATGCCCTGGGATTGATTGGCTTTGCTCGTCATGGCAGATGTCCTGTTGGTCGAAAGGTTGGCAGTCACTTCAGGCCTTTAGCATAAAGGATTACGGGGGGGATGGCCCTTCCTTGTTAACGACCATCTGGCAAAAAACTGGACTCGTTCAGCCAATTTAGTTGGCGCATTCATACCTGTGTCCGGTTATTGAGCTCCATCTTCGCCAACACCCCACAGCTGGCAGGTCGCTTGTAATGCGGCCTCATCGGCATAACCCAGCTTGCTGGCCACCTGCGCGGGTTTGCTGCCGCCCTTGAGCAATCTGAGCGCCTGCAGCAGTTGCCACTGTTGTTGCAATTCACTCCCTTCCACCGGCACATCGGCTTGTTGTGCCCACAGTTGCAGAGACTCCGGCTGGCCATTGGCCAGCGCTTGCCAACAGGCTTGCAGCTTACCGTAACCCTGCTGGCTGATGGCGCACTGTTGCAGCTCATCCAGGATCACCTGCAGTCGCTGACCGTAGGCCCCTTGCCACTCTTTTGGACGTTGCCACCGGGCAAGCGAGTCGAGCAGGGCATCGAGCAGAGGCGTGGCCTGCAGCCAGCCAGCCTGCTGCGGCTGAGCCACGCGCAAAGAGACGCTCAGCTGATCGTACTCGCAACCGCTGAGGGGGCTGAAGGCAGCGAGGGCATCGGCGCAGAGCCAGAAGCTGCTGCCTGCCGGCAGCAATAGCTCATGTTGGCCCAGTCTCAGCAGCGCGGCGCCCCGGGTGATCCGCAACAGCTGCCCGACCGGAGTTCGTTTGCGATTGCCGGCGTGCAGGCCCTGGCAGGAAAAATGGTGATATTCGATGGCGTGATGCATGTAAAAACCCTGATATGATGCTGCCTGGAGGTAACAAATATGGAAACCAGACGTAAAAAGCGCTTCATTGCCGGTGCAGTCTGCCCGGCGTGCGGCAAGTTGGACAACATGATGCTGTATCTGGAGCATGGAGTCGAGAAGGTGACCTGCGTCGCCTGTGGCGATACCCAGGTACAAACGCCTGCCGAGGTCGACAAGCAGACTCGCGAGGCGGAAGAGGTGATCGGGGTGTTTCGCCCCTGATGTGGCAACGGCGGGTGGAGTGCGGGTCTCCTCGCTGACGCTGTTGCCGTTTTTTTCGTCACTCCGTGGCGCCGCACGGCATATGCGCGGCCCGCTTTTTAGGGTATTCTGAGCCCGTTTTTTTCTATCCGCAGGATCCTGACATGAAAGTAGCTCCTCTGAGCGTGGTTACGCTGGAATACACAGTCACCGACGAGCACGGTGAAGTCATCGACAGCACTGTCGGCAAAGAGCCGCTGGTCTATCTGCACGGCACCCGTTACCTGGTCTCTGGCCTGGAAGCCGAGCTGGAAGGTCGCGCGGTAGGTGAAGCCTTCGAAGTGACTCTGGCACCGAGCCAGGCCTACGGCGAATATGACGAGACACTGGTACAAGAAGTACCGGGCGAGCTGTTCGACGGCATGGAAGTCTCCGAAGGGGATACTTTTGTGGCTGAAACCGACGATGGTCACCGTCCGGTGACCGTGGTTGAAGTGTCCGAAGAGTTCGTCAAAGTGGATGGCAACCATCCGCTGGCAGGCGTAACCCTGGGCTTCAAGGTCGAGATCAAGGACGTGCGTGCCGCCACTGCCGAAGAGCTGGCCCACGGCCACGTTCACGGTGCCGGTGGTTGCGGTCACGATCACGGTCATGACCACGATCACGGCGGCTGCTGTGGTGGTCATGGTCACGACCACGATGAGGATCACGGCCACGGCGGCTGCTGCGGTGGCGGCGGTTGTGGTGGCAAGGGCCATCACCACTGATCACGGCCATGCCGATGATAAAAAAACCCGCGTGAACGCGGGTTTTTTTTATTGGCTGACAGCTATGCCAAGCCATGTTGCCTGACCAGAGATGGCACCGGATCAGTAGTGCGGCGGCGGGGTCTCTTCGGCCATGCTGGCAATCTGGCTGGGCTGTACGCTTTGCAGTTTGTCGATCAGCAGCTGGATCTGGTATTTGAGTCGATCGATTTCACGGCCCTGGGTGGTTACCTCGTCGTTGAGCTGCTCTATGGTGTACTCCGCATAGGCGAGACGGGTTTCCAGGGTTTCGATGCGATCGTTAAGTTGCTGACTCATGGGCCTTCGGGTCCTTACTTGATTGTCCAGATTTCGGCCAGACCACTGGAGCTGGCACTGACAAGGTGGCTATTGTCGCGCAAAGCGACGCCGTAGACTACTGCGCTGGGCGGTTTCACCTTGGGTTGCGGCGAGACGCGCCAGCTCTGCAGCAGGGCACCATCGCTCACTTGCCACAGGGAGAGCTGACGGGAAGGGGCGCCGGTGATGAGCCACTTGCCATCGTTGGCAAAGCGGGCGCTGGTGTAGACCTCGAAGCGGTGATCATATTGCAGTTGACTCACCTCCTTGCCGGTTTTCAGATCCCAGATGCTGGCCCGGCTGCTGTCGGCGGTGAAGGCGTAGCGGCCGCTCGGCTCCAGTCTGGCCATGATCACCCGGCCACCATGGTTGAACCGCCAGATCACCTGCCCGCTACGGGTATCCCACAGATAGGCGCTGTAGTCGTTGCCGCCGGTCAGGGCGTAGCGACCGTTGGCGGAGAGATCCACCGTATTGACCTGTTCGGTGTGCCCCAGAAACTGCAGGCGACGGCCGCTTCGGGTGTCGAGCCACTCGGCCTTGCCATCTTCCCGCCCGATCAGCACATAACGACCGTCGGCAGAGAGCGCGATGTCCCTCAGCCTGGATTCAGGAAGTGAGTAGTAGCCTTGTGATTGCCCGTCGCTCAGCCGCCAGGTTGCAAAGGTGTCGGGGGTGGCGGTGACGGCATGGCTGTTGCCTTCGGAAAAGCGGGTAATGAATACCAGATCATCCGCCGAGTCGGATTGCTTCCAGCGCCAGCGTTGACGGTTCTGTTCCAGATCCCAGACGATGATGCCCTGGCTGATGCTGGAGACGATGGCTTGCTTGCCATCACTGGAGAGATCTGCGGTCAGCAGACCCGTGCTGGCGAGGGTCATTTGCTGGTTGGGTTGGGAGCTCTGCTCGCAACCGGTGAGCATTAAACAGAGGCTCACCAGATAAATGGCACTTTTTATCATTTTTGCGGTCTCACGCTTTTGTTACCTGCGATCACGGCGTTAGTATAAGGCGCTTATCACGATAAACCTCTCATTTCACGATGGAACCGAGAGCGGTATTTGGAGTTTGGAGAAACTGATGAACAAATTTCTGAAGGTGTCCCTGTTGGCGGCGGCCGTTGCCGTCGGTCTGACTGCTTGCCAAAAAGACGAGAAGCCTGCTGCGGCCAATACCGCCGAAGTGAAGGCAGAAGCCAGCAAGCCGGCAGAGGCGACCAAGGCCGAAGCCAAGAGCTTTGAAGAGCAATCTGGCTACGCAATTGGCCTCTCCATGGGTCGTTACATCGCCAATACCCTGGAGCGTCAGCAGGAACTGGGCATCAAACTGGACAACGCCGTGATCCTGAAAGGGGTGACTGACGGTCTGGGCAAAGAAGCCAAGATGACTGATGAAGAGATCCAGAAGGTACTGCAGGATTACGACGCCAAGATCAACGAGCTGACCAAGGCCAAGGCCGAGAAAGACGCCGTTGAGAATCTGAAGAAGGGCGAAGAGTTCCTGGCTGCCAACGCCAAGAAAGAGGGTGTGAAGAGCACGGAATCCGGCCTGCAATACGTGGTCGAGAAGATGGGCTCTGGCGCCAAGCCGAAATCTACCGATATCGTCAAGGTTCACTACACCGGTACCCTGACCGACGGCACCAAGTTCGACAGCTCCGTCGATCGCGGCGAGCCGGCTACCTTCCCGCTCAACCAGGTTATCCCGGGTTGGACTGAAGGTGTTCAGCTGATGCCGGTTGGCTCCAAGTTCAAGTTCTTCCTGCCGTCCAAGCTGGCTTATGGCGAGCACGGTGCAGGCTCCATCCCGGCGAACGCCGTGCTGGTGTTTGACGTTGAGCTGCTGGCTATCGAGAAGCCGACTGCAGACGACGCCAAGAAGTAATCCCTTCTTGTAGTTAAAAACGGCTCCTTAAGGAGCCGTTTTTACTTGTGTATTCCCTGCAATCGCGGGATAACAGAGCTGTCTTGGCGTTGGGTTTGCGCGCGAAAATAAGGCAAAATAGATCGCAGAATCAAATACAAGGATGAGTCCAGTGGCTGAAAATAAATCGCGTGTCCTGCTGGTGGAAGATACCCGTAGTCTGGCGGTGGTCTATGAACAGTACCTGCGCCAGGAGGGGTATGAGGTGGTGCTGGCCGATTGTGGTCAGCAGGCGTTGGCGCAGTTGCTGGCAAGTCCTCCCCCCGTGGTGCTGCTGGATCTGGAGCTGCCGGATATGTCCGGTATGGATATTCTGCAGATGATCACCGAACAGCAGTTGCCCTGCTCGGTGGTGGTGATCACCGCCCACGGCTCGGTGGATGTGGCGGTGGAGGCGATGCGCCTCGGTGCCTTCGATTTTCTGACCAAGCCGTTTGACAGTAAGCGGCTCTGCGCCACCGTTCGCAATGCCTTGAAACACCAGCAGTTGAGCTCGCTGGTTGCCCACTATCGGGAGAACTTCGAGCGTAGCTCCTTCTTCGGCTTTATCGGTGCCTCCATGTCGATGCAGGCGGTCTATCGCATCATCGAGAGCGCTGCGCCCAGCAAGGCGACCGTCTTTATCACTGGCGAAAGCGGCACCGGCAAAGAGGTGTGTGCCGAGGCGATTCACCAGTGCAGTCCCCGCAGCGAACAGCCCTTTATTGCCCTCAACTGCGCCGCCATTCCCCACGATTTGATGGAGAGCGAGATCTTCGGTCATGTGAAGGGCTCTTTTACCGGCGCCCAGGGGGATCGCAAGGGGGCGGCCAGTCTGGCCGATGGTGGCACCCTGTTTCTCGACGAGATCTGCGAGATGGACCTGGATCTGCAGAGCAAGCTGCTGCGCTTCATCCAGACCGGCACAGTGCAGCGAGTCGGCAGCGGCAAGCTCGAGACGGTGGATGTGCGCTTTATCTGCGCCACCAACCGGGATCCGCTGGTGGAGGTGAAAGCGGGCCGTTTTCGCGAGGATCTCTACTATCGGCTCCACGTCATTCCCCTCACTCTGCCGCCGCTGCGGGAGAGGGGCGAGGATATCCTGCTGCTGGCGCGTACCCTGTTGCAGAGCTACGCCAAGGAGGAGAACAAACGCTTCAAGGATTTCGATGTCGAGGCGGCGCGAGTGCTGCTCGACTACCCCTGGCCTGGCAACGTACGCGAGCTGCAAAACGTGGTGCGCAATATCGTGGTGCTCAACGATAAGGAGTTGGTGAGCCCGGATATTCTGCCGCCACCACTCAATGGAGTTCGTCCCCAGTTGCCGGCTGCGATTGCGGCAGCGGTGACATCGGCTCCGGCCACCACCGGGGTGGCCAACGGGCCAATTCGTCCGCTCTGGCTGGTGGAGAAAGAGGTGATCGAACAGGCCATCGCCAGCTGTGATGGCAATATTCCCAAGGCGGCGGCCCTGCTCGAGATCAGCCCCTCCACCATTTACCGTAAAAAGCAGGGGTGGGAGGAGTCCAATCGGGCCTGAACCATCTTGCCAGCAGAAAGGGCGGCTAGCGTGCTGCCCTTTCTATTTTGGGGATCAGAGTTTGGCGAGGCGCTTGAGGCGGGCCAGTCGCTCCCCCTCGTTGGCGCTGAACCAGCGGTCCTGTGACAGCAGAAACCAGGCGCGGGAAAAGTATTCCGCGGCCAGCGGATCGTCGAGTACCAAAGCATTCTCCCCCAGCTCCTCGAACAGATAACCATCCTCAGGTTCGCCTGCCTCGGCCATATCAACCTTGAGTTGGTGCAGCTCTGCCAGCGCCTGCTGGTGCTGACCCTGGGCCCGGGTCAGGCGAGCCAGACTCCAGCGAGCGATAAACGCCTTGGCCGGCTGGTTATGCTGCAGATGCCAGGCCAGACACTTCTGCTGCTGGATTTTCGCCTCCTCAAAGCGACCCAGTTCGAACAGAGTCCAGCCCTGATTGTTGTAAAGGGGGGCCAGCCAGCCACGTACCTTCTCGTCACTGCTGCGCTCCGCCAGCTCCATCGCCAGTTGATGCCAGCGGCTCTGCTCTTCCAGCGGTGCGGCGATGGCGATCATGTGAGCGGCGTCGATGGCAAGATAGGTCTCCTTCTCCTTGAGCCCCCATTGCCAGGCTTGTTCAAACAGCGGTTTGGCACTGGCTTTGTCGCCCGCCGAGTTAAAGGTGCGGCCTCGTTCCAGCAGAGCCCGGATCCGGGCTCTGGGGGTTGTATCTGTGAGGCGAGGCGCTATCTCGTCGAGCAGCTGGTGGGCTTCGGCAAACTGGCGCTGCAGTGAATGGGTGCGGGCAATTTGGGTCAGCAACTCCAGTTCGAGTTGCAGGTCGGCGGCGGCACGCGCTTCGGGAAGAAGGGTGTGAAAACGCAGGGCACTGGCGGCGGGATCCTGATAATCCCACAGCGCCATGAAATCGGGCGGATTGTCCATTTGGCCTCCTTGCTGGTTATCCTGTCACCAAGATGCCTGCAGGCCATTGTTTGTACAAGGGGGGCACGTCACAGAGCGCCCCTTGCATCATGCTAACGGCTGTGGCCGGTTGGTCAGTAGACCATGGCCAGGCTCATCAGCATCAGACCGAGGGCGGCAAAGGCCCCCTCCTTGATGGCGAGCCGTGGCACCAGCGCCTTGGGTAGGGCCGGAAACAGGCTCAGGGCAAAGCCAAGCCCCGGCATCAACCAGTGGAATGCCGGATCGCGCAGGGTGGGATCGGCGGCACCGTTGATGATGATCAGCAAAATAAACAGGGTGAAGGCGGGGAGGATAAACCAGCGTACCCCGCCGGCGGCGACCGCTCGCAGCGGCGAAATGCGATAGAGCAGCATGGTCACAAGGAACAGTACAAAAGGGGCCAGCAGATAGAGCGGAGCGGGGTTCATAACATCTTTCCTGAAAACTGATCGTCAAAAAACCGGTTGTCCGGTGCAAGAGGCGCGGGATTTAACCACTCTTCGCAGGTAATCACCAGCAGCCCGGGCCCGGGCTGTGAAGAGGATCCCGGATAAAGGTTTGCTAGCGCGTCTTAGTGCAACCAGAACCAGGTTGCCGCAAATCCCAGCCAGCTCAGCACCAGCAAGATCCAGGGCAGGGGATGCTGATGGCTTACTTCAACCAGCTCCAGCTGATCGTCTTGATCTGCGGGTTGTGGCGCGCCCTGTGGCTGCCTGGCTTTGGCCTGCAATTTTTTCTGGCGGCTCGCTTCGCGGGCCCGCGCCTTCATCTGTTTCTTGTATTCGTCGATGCCTTTCTGGATCCCTTGCGCGATAAGCTGGGTCTGCTCCTTGGTTTGCCCCGGCTTCTGGTTGGCACGGGCAATCTTCATCGCCTCCTGCTGGGTCTCGGGGGAAATCTTGTCGTACTTGGCCATCAAATCATCTCCTCGGGCATGGCTGGCTGGGGAGTATGCCATAAAGGCGCGTCCGGGTGGCGTCTCCTTGGTGCGGGAGGGGATCAAGTGAGTGACAGCTCAACAAAAAACCTGACAAATCAGCAGGAAGCCGGATGTTGGGCCGAAGATCACAATTAGCAGAATTTGTGAGTCATCGATGAAAAACGGTCATCTGTTGTTTGTTATATTGGCGCCCGACCCGCTGGACAGGGTTGATAAATAACAAAACAATCAAGGTGATATGGAAATGAATAATAACTTTATCAAAGGCGGCGTGGCACTGGCCGTGCTTGCTGCACTGACTGGCTGTAATACCTCGAGCAATGACACCGTTGCACCCTGCACCGAAAATGTCTGCAAACTGACCATCCTGCACACCAACGATACCCACGGCCGTTTCTGGCACAACGCTGAAAATGAGTATGGTATGGCTGCCCAGAAGACTCTGGTCGAGCAGCTGCGTAGCGAGGCCAAGGCTGCTGGCAGCGAGGTGTTGGTGCTATCTGGTGGTGACGTGAATACCGGGGTGCCGGAGTCCGATCTGCAGGATGCCGAGCCTGACTTCATGGCGATGAACAACATTCGCTACGATGCCATGGCAGTGGGCAACCATGAATTCGACAACCCCCTCAGCGTACTGGAGAAGCAGCGCAAGTGGGCCCAGTTCCCCATGCTCTCGGCCAACATCTATGACAAGGCGAGTGGCAAACACTACTTTGACCCCTACAAGGTGTTCAAGCTGGAGAGCGGTCTCAAGGTCGCCGTACTGGGCCTGACCACCGAAGATACCGCCCAGCTGGTTGACCCCAACAACGTGCAGACTCTGGAGTTCCGCGATCCGACTACGGAAGCGGCCAAACTGGGCCAGCAGATCCGCAGCAACAAGGAGGCCAATCTGGTCTTCGCCATCACCCACATGGGCCATTACGAGAATGGTCAGCACGGCAGCAATGCGCCGGGCGATGTAGAGATGGCTCGTGCACTGCCGGCAGGGACTCTGGATGCCATCATTGGTGGCCACTCCCAGAATCCGGTCTGTATGGAACCGGGCACCACCAACAAGTACGCCAATTTCAAACCGGGTGATAACTGCCAACCGGACCAGCAAAACGGCACCTGGATCATGCAGGCTCACGAGTGGGGCAAGTATGTGGGCCGTGCCCAGTTTGAGTATCAGAATGGCAAGTTGACCCTGACCAGCTATGAGCTGATCCCGGTCAACCTGATCAAGCGCAACGCCAAGGGCGAGGCGATCGATGCTAACGGCGTCGTAACCAAGGACCCGACCAAGATGCAGTTCGTACAGGACGAGATCACCAAGGATCCCGAGCTGTATAACACCCTGCTGGGTTATCAGGAGAAAGGTCAGCAAGAGCTGAATGTCGTCATTGGCTCGGCAGATGGCTTGCTGGTTGGTGATCGCAACTCGGTTCGCAACAAGCAGACCAACCTGGGTCGTCTCATCACCACGGCGACCAGCATCAAGCTGGGGGTCGACTTTGGTATCGTCAATTCAGGTGGTGTGCGTGACAGCATCCCGGCCGGTGATATCACCTACCGCAGCGTGCTGCTGGTGCACCCGTTTGGCAACACGGTCAACAAGGCGGCCATGAAGGGAAGCGATCTGGCGACCTATCTGGGTCAGGTGGCAACCAAGACCCGCAATACCGGTGGTTATGCCCAGTTTGGCGGTATCGATATGGCGGTGGATTGCCAGGCCAAGAGCGTCAATATCACCAGCATCGGTGGCAAGGCGTTTGATCCGTCAGCAACCTACAGCTTCGCGATCCCGAGCTTCAGCGCCTCCGGTGGTGACGGCTATCCGAAGATCGATACCATCAATGCCGGCTTGGTGGATGCAGCCGTGCTGAAGGAGTACATCGAGATCAAGAAGGTGATCAACGTGGCCGATTATCAACCGTCCAATGAGGTGACCTATCTGAACTCAACATCTGCCGAAGGGTGCAACTGATTCGTCAGCGGGGCGCATAGCTCCAGATGTGATGCGAAAGGGCAGCCGGTGGCTGCCCTTTGTCGTTATGTGCGTGGTGACATGTCATCTTGGGATTGGTCACAACTCTTCAATTATCAATGACGATAGCCATCGCCTGTATGAGGTCAGGTGAGGGTATGAAATGAAAAGAGGCAGCCCATGGGCCGCCTCCTGCGTAGTGACAATCTAAACCTTACAGCTGCTCGATACCGACGATATGCCAAGGGGCATTGTTCTTGGCCAGATCGCGTTCGAGGTGCCACACCTCTTTGATGTCTTCTTCGACCTGCTCCTGACGGTCCATGTAGCGGCCGCTGAAGCGCACGCTCACCTGAGCCCAGTCGCTGCCGTAGTCGGCGCGTACCAGCTGGGTATCGACGTACATCACTTCGGTATGCTGGTCGCCAGTCAGTTCGGCGCGCTCGGCTTTGAGCTGCTCAAACAGCTCGGGGCTGACGTACTCGCGCACTTTTTCCAGATCGTTCTTGTTCCACGCCTCTTGCAGGGTGCGATAGTGATCGCGGGCACCGGCTAGGAAGCTGTTCATGTCAAAGCCCGGCGGCAGGCGGAACGGCACGTCGCTGTCGGCAAAGCCGGTGGCTTGCGGTGCGCTGTTGCTCTGCTCAAACTGCTGCGGGGCCGCGGATTGCGGTGGCTGATAGCCCGCATAGGCCGCCTGTTGTGGCTGTGGCGTCGCGACCTTGCCCTTGCGCAGGGTACGGATCAGGAAGACGGCACCCAGCGCCAGCAGGGCGATCAGCAGGAAGTCCATTCCTTGCAGACCTTCAAAGGCACCGCTGCCCAGCAGGTAGGCAAACAGGCCGCCAGCCAGCAGGCCGCCCAGCAGGCCACCCATCATGCCGCTCTTTTTCGGCGGAGTCTGGGCATTCAGTGTCGGATTCTTGTTGTCGACCGGTTTGGCCGCAGGCTGGGCCGGCGCAGTTTTGTAACTTTTACCAAAGGATTTGCCGCCGCCAAATTTCTTGGCTTCGGCGTGAGGTGCCCCCAGGCCAATGGCCAGGATCACGGCAAACAGGGTCAGCATCTTTTTCATTTTGACTCTTTTCACTCTCGTCTGTGGGTGGGGCATGCTCCGCTTTGGCAAGCTCAGCAAGGCGCATGGCAGGCTGCCTGTCCCTAATTGTGTCGCAGCTTGTATTCATCAATATCACCTCTGGCATGAATTATTCATGAACGAGGTAGCCGCGATGCGGCGTCAAACAAGAGGAGTAAACCGGATGAAAAGCAGAAGATTGAGTCGCAAGGAGCGCAAAATGCGAAGCAAAATCAAAATGGTCAAGGTAGAGCAGACTCTGGTTTGGCCCTTTATGATGGTATGAGCCGCCAGATAGGGCTCGCCGTAGTTGGCTTTCTTTTGTAAAATTCCCGTCCCCTTCCCGCTGCGGTTTTTATGTGTATGGCAGAGCAAGTGACGGCGAAAAAAGACGCCAAGACACAACAGCTGAAAGTTCCTCCCCACTCTTTTGAGGCCGAACAGTCCGTACTGGGCGGCCTGATGCTGGATAACGATGCCTGGGATCGGGTTGCCGAACGGGTGATCGATCAGGATTTCTACAGCCGTCCGCACCGGTTGATCTTCCAGGCCATGACCCGCCTCTCCAACGCGGGCAACCCCATCGACCTCATCACCCTGCAGGAGGAGCTGGAGCGCTCCGAACAGCTGGAAGAGGCGGGCGGCTTCGCCTATCTGGTGGAGATCGCCAAGAACACCCCGAGTGCCGCCAACATCAACGCCTACGCCGAAATCGTGCGCGAGCGGGCGGTGGTGCGGGAGATGATCTCGGTCGCCAACGAGATAGTCGAAGCAGGCTACGAGCCACAGGGCCGCACCTCCGGCGATCTGCTGGATCTTGCCGAGAGCAAGGTATTCAAGATTGCCGAGCAGCGCACCAGCGCCAACGAGGGGCCCCAGCCCCTGAAGCTCATCCTCGAGCAGACCGTCGACAAGATTGAAGAGTTGTTCAAGACCCCCCACAACGGGGTGACCGGGGTATCGAGCGGTTACAACGATCTGGACAAGATGACCGCCGGTTTGCAGCGTTCGGACTTGATCATCGTGGCGGCCCGTCCTTCCATGGGCAAGACCACCTTTGCCATGAACCTCTGCGAGCACGCGGCCCTCACCGCCGACAAGCCGGTGCTTATCTTCTCGCTGGAGATGCCCTCCGAGCAGATCATCATGCGTATGCTCGCCTCGGTCGGTCGCATCGACCAGACCAAGGTGCGTACCGGTCAGCTCGATGACGAGGATTGGGCGCGCCTCTCCTCCACCATGGGATTGCTGCTGGAGAAGGGCAAGATGTATATCGATGACGCCTCCGGCCTCACTCCGACCGATGTACGTTCCCGTGCCCGTCGGGTGGCACGCGAGCACGGTGGCCTATCCATGATCATGGTGGACTACCTGCAGCTGATGCGGGTGCCGGCGCTCTCTGACAACCGTACCCTGGAGATCGGCGAGATCTCCCGCTCCCTCAAGGCCTTGGCGAAAGAGCTGCAGTGCCCGGTGGTGGCGCTCTCCCAGTTGAACCGAAGCCTGGAACAGCGGGCCGACAAGCGCCCGGTCAACTCGGACCTTCGTGAATCGGGTTCCATCGAGCAGGATGCGGATTTGATCATGTTTATCTATCGTGATGAGGTTTATCACGATGACAGCCCGGACAAGGGGATTGCCGAGATCATTATCGGCAAGCAGCGTAACGGCCCCATCGGCCGGGTGCGCCTCACCTTCCAGGGTCAGTTCTCCCGGTTCGACAACTACGCCGGTCCGGCGTTTGACGACGATTATTGATAAGTAACAATCATGGCAATCCTGTGGTCAGGATTGCCACCACCGCTCTGACCCGCTTGCCATTCACTGCAAGGCAGCCCGTCAGAGCCTGTTTTCCCGGTTCGACAATTATGCCGGTCCGGCCTTCGACGACGATAAGTGAGTGGCGGTCTTCTGCCCGATGAGGGGGAGACCATTTGTGCCCTCGTAAGGGAAAACCATGAAAGCGGCTACTGCCCAAATCAACACTGCGGCCTTGCGCCACAACCTCGCCGTGGTCAAGCGCCACGCTCCCGCTTGCAAGATCATCGCTGTGGTCAAGGCCAACGCCTATGGCCACGGACTGCTGCCGGTCGCTCGCACCCTGGTGGATGCGGATGCCTATGCGGTGGCCCGTATCGAAGAGGCGCTGATGCTGCGCTCCTGCGCCGTGGTCAAACCCATCGTGCTGTTGGAGGGATTCTTCTCCGCCGACGATCTGCCGGTGCTGGCGGCCAACAACCTGCAGACGGCGGTTCACACCTGGGAGCAGCTCGAAGCGCTGGAGCAGGTTGAGCTGCCAGCGCCCGTGGTGGCCTGGCTCAAGCTCGACACCGGCATGCATCGCCTCGGGGTACGTGCCGACGAGATGCGCGCCTTTATCGAACGACTCGGCAAGTGCAAGAACGTGGTGCAGCCGTTCAACATCATGACCCACTTCAGCCGCTCCGATGAGCTGGAGCAGCCTACTACCCGCGAGCAGATCGACTTGTTCAGCAAGTTGACCGCACCGCTGGCGGGCGAGCGGGCCATGGCCAACTCGGCGGGCATTCTGGCCTGGCCAGACTCCCACTGCGACTGGGTTCGCCCCGGCGTCATCCTCTATGGCGTGTCGCCTTTCCCCAACACGGTGGCGGCCGATTACGACCTGCAGCCGGTGATGACCTTGAAGACCCAGCTGATTGCGGTGCGGGATCACAAGGCGGGCGAGCCGGTGGGCTATGGCGCCAACTGGGTGTCGGATCGCGATACCCGGCTCGGGGTGATCGCCATCGGCTACGGTGACGGTTATCCGCGCATGGCGCCCAATGGCACTTCCGTGCTGATCAACGGCCGCATCGTGCCGCTGGTGGGGCGTGTCTCCATGGATATGAGCACGGTAGATCTTGGGCCCGGCGCAACCGACAAGGCCGGTGACGAGGCGGTGCTGTGGGGCGAGGGGTTGCCGGTGGAGCGGGTGGCCGACGAGATTGGCACCATCCCCTACGAACTCATCACCAAACTCACCTCCCGCGTCTTTATGGAGTATGTCTGATGTGGCAGCAGTGCCTGCTGACGTTGAAGCCCCGTTCGCGGGGCTTTCATCTGGTGACTGACGAGCTGGTGGCCAAACTGCCGATGCTGGCGGATTACCGGCTCGGCATGGCCCACCTGCTACTGCAACATACTTCCGCCTCGCTCACCCTCAACGAGAATTGCGACCCCAGCGTGCGCAGCGATATGGAGGCTCATCTGCACCGGCTGGCGCCGGAGGATGCCCCCTACTATCGCCACACCTATGAGGGGGCGGATGACATGCCCGCTCACATCAAATCCTCCCTGCTCGGGGTGAGCCTGCTGCTGCCAGTTCGCGATGGTCAGTTGGCGCTCGGCACCTGGCAGGGGATCTGGCTTGGCGAACATCGCGTCGATGGTGGTGCCCGCAAGGTGCTGGTGACCCTGCAGGGTGAGTAATCAGGCTGCAACCAGCTGAAAGATGACGATAAAAAAGAGGGATGGCATTGAGCCATCCCTCTTTTTTCGTTTTTGCGGTTTCGCGAGCTATCCGCCTGCCAGTGGTGAAGCGCTCTTAGTAGCTCAGCCGACCTTGAAGGGGGTCAGCTCGGCCAGCGGGGCGGCATCCATAAAGGCTTGCGGCTCCTGGCCATGTTTGAAGATCTTGAAGTCCTGCTCGCGGGCGCTCCAGTACTCCAGACGCTCGCTGCCGTTTTCTCCGGTGATTTGCAGCAGACTCGCTTCGCGCAGGGCCACCACGTGCTCGCTCGGGTTGATGGCGCAGAACTCGGCCAGACGCTCGTCGCGGGTCTCGCCCATGTGGCCGCTGATACTGGCGTCCAGATAGTGCGGGTTGATCTGCAGCGGGAACAGGCCCAGTGCGGGCAGCACGGCGGCGCTGCAGACCGGCATGTCGTTGGTGGTACGGATGCTCGGGGTCGCCACGTTGCAACCGGCGCTCCAGCCCACATAGGGCACGCCCCGCTCGCGCACGGCACGCTGGATCGGCACGATCAGGCCGTTTTCGTGCAGCATCTGGTTGAGGCGCCAGGTGTTGCCGCCACTGATAAAGATGGCCTCGGCCTGATTGACGGCCGCGACCGGATCATCGAAGTGGTGAATGCTGATGGTCTCGATCCCGAGGCTCTCGGTAAGTTCGTTGGCGCGGGCATCCCAGTCGCTGCGGATCACCGCGTAGGGGATGAGCAGGATGCGCTTGACCTGTTTGCGCACGAGCAGGCTTTGAACCCGATCGCGGGCCCAGCCGAGCAGACCCGGAAATTCGTTGGCTTTACCATTGCTAAGCAGAAGCAGTTCCATCAAATCGTTCCTCAAAAAGTGAAAGCGGAGGAGGGAGGGCCACCGGATCCGCCGTGCGGCCGGATGGCAAGAGGAGGCATGCTACCACCATTGGCGAGGTGGTTCTGTGATCGCGAGGCCCATTCAACGGCTATGGAGGAGTTATGGATGGATAACTCAATGCCAACTGGTGGATTAATAAGCAGAGCTCAGTTCGCTGACCATCGCCAATAAAAGACCCCGCCGCAGCGGGGTCATGGCAGGGTTAGTCGAGTTTGAGATCGACCCAGACCATGCGGTGATCCGAACTGACTCCCTTGGCGATGCCGAGTTTCGCATCATAGACCAGGTGATAACCGGCCTCGAAGCTGGCAGGCCAGAAGACGCCGCTCTTGACCGCGTTGAGGTTGGCGGAGGGGATGACGTGATCCAGCTGTAGCACGCTGGAGTTGGTGATGCGTTCCGGGTTGGGGCGATTGAGGTTGCGTTTGCAGTCGGTCCCCTTGCTGACACACTCCGGACCCCCTTCGCTGACCGGGATCAGGGTGCCATTGGTGATGGCCTGATTCATCAGCGGGTTGTTTAGCAAATCCTGAATGGCGGTCAGGTCGCCGTCACCGGTGAGTGGATCGGCGTTGAGATCACCCGCGATAACAAACTTGGCGTTTTTGGCCAGCCCACCCTTGGTGCCCTTGTCATCGGTCATGTAGTTGAGCCCCTTGACGTAGTCGTTCCAGAAGGCGATCTCGGCGCGGTTGTGTTTGACGGTGTGGCGCGCCGCATTGGCAAAGATTGGCGGGGTCGGGTGGGAGATCAGGAAGTGGATCACCTCATCCCCCTTTTCGGTCTTGATCCGTACCGGCACATCGGCGTGGTTCTTGGAGGAGAGCGGGTACTGCTGCCAGGCTGCGTCTGAATACCAGGCATCACCACACTGGCGGCTGGCCGGGATCTTGACCTTGGGATTGTTGCAGTCATCGATGATGGGGTTCTGCTCGCCCGGCATATCCTTCCACTTGAAGTTCTGGAAGGTGCGGATCTGCTTGGTGTCGATGGGGTATTTGGACATCACCGCAAAGGCGTACTGGCCGTGGTAGTTGCCAAAGCCCCAGGCATCGTCGGGGCCGCTGTTAACCTTGCCATCCAGATTGAGGTCATAACCGCTCATCAGGCCGGTGTTGGTGGCGAAGTTCTGCATCACCGGATAGCTGATGGCCGTCACCTCTGCGTGCTGGGCGTGAGCCAGATAGTTGTCGTTGAAGGCTTTCAGATCGGCGGTGCTCTCGCCTTTGCCGTCGTTGTCGAACTCGTTGAGCAGGAACACATCCGGGCGGGTACGCTGGATGATCTCCGCCACGTTGCGGATCTGCTGCACGTTCTTGGCTTTGGTTTCAGTGGCGCCGCTCAGGCTCCCTTCGGCGAGGCGGGCCAGCAGGGCATCCTGCTCGGTGCGGGTCAAGGCCAGCTCACCTGTCAGCATACCGGCGGCAGTGCGGTCAAAAGAGAGGTTGAAGGTGGCAAAACGAACCATGGGATCAGCTGCCTTTGAGTCGTTGTCGCTGTTGCAGCCAGCCAGCATCCCGAGGGAGATGGCGGCAGCCAGTAGGGTTTTGTTGATATTTTTCATTGTAATTGTTCCGTAGCATCAATGAGTTATGCCTTCTGTGAGGCGGCGCCATTATAAGTAGACGGTGATGCTGCGGGGGTTTTGCCTGAGCAAAGTGTGAGGATATTCACACCACATATCTGGCGATGATGAATGTTAGCAGGGCGACATGGGGTGTGAAAAACCGGTTTATACGCTGCAGTTTTCGGGATGAATAGCGCGCGCTGCCAACCATTACCGCACTCTGAATTTGTCACACCACCATCGGCAGGCCGCTCTCGGGGTGGTGGATCACCTGTGCCGGATAGTCATAGAGCCGGGCGATCAGCTCAGGGGTGAGCACTTCGGCAGGCGTGCCATCGGCCATCAGCTTGCCCCGCTCCAGCATCACCAGCCGATCGGCATAGCGCGCCGCCAGATTGAGGTCATGCAGCACCACCAGCACCGCAGTATTGCGGCTGGCCAGGGCGCGCGCCATAGTGAGCAGCTGATGCTGGTATTTCAGATCCAGCGCCGAGGTGGGCTCGTCGAGCAGCAGCAGGCGGGGTTGCTCGGCTTGCTCGGTCGGGGAGGGGGCCTGCCAAATCTGCGCCAGCACCCGGGCAAACTGCACCCGCTGCCGCTCGCCGCCGGAGAGCCCGGGATAGAGCCGCTTGGCCAGATGCTCGACCCCGGCATGGGTCATGGCCGCCGCCACAATATCGTCACGCCGCGCCGCCGGTTCACTGTGGGGCAAGCGCCCCATGGCAACCACTTCCTCGCAGAGAAAGGGGAAGTTGAGGGAGGAGCTTTGCGGCAATACCCCGAGCCGGTGGGCCAGCTGGTTGCTGTCCCACTGCCGGCGATCCGCGCCAAACAGGGTGATGGTGCCCTCATATTCCAGCTCGCCGGTCAGGCACTTGAGCAGCGAGCTCTTGCCCGCCCCGTTGGGGCCGAGCAGAGCGGTCAGGGTGCCGCTCTCGAGGTCGAGATTGAGCCCATCCAGGATCTGGCGCTGGCCACGACGCAGGCTGAGTCGGGTGCAGCTCAACAGGGGGGAGGAGAGTGAGGATGAGAGTGGTTGCATAACAGTCCGTATTACAGGGCGCGGCGGCCTTTTACCAGCAGCCAGATGAAGAAGGGAGCGCCGAGCAGGGCGGTGATGATGCCCACCGGCAGCTCGGCCGGGGCCAGCAGGGTGCGTGCCAGCATATCGGCTGCCAGCAGCAGGGCGGCGCCAAGCAGGGCCGAGAGCGGCAGCAACCTGACGTGGTTGGGGCCCGCCAGCAGGCGCACCAGATGGGGCACTACCAGCCCGACGAAGCCGATCATCCCGGCTACCGCCACCGCCACCCCGACGCCCGCTGCGGTGAGCAGGATCAGGCGACGTTTGAGGGATTGCACATTGACCCCAAGATGACGGGCCTCTCCTTCACCCAGCAGCAGGGCATTGAGGGGATTGGCATCGCGCATAAAGAGCCACAGCAGGGCCGCCAGGGTGAGCATGGCCAGCGCCACATCGGCCGGTTTGCCTGCCGCCAGCGTTCCCATCTGCCACAGGCTCAGGTTGCGCAGCATCTGATCGTCCGCCAGATAGGTGAGCAGGCCGATCACTGCACCGGAGAGCGCCGTGATGGCGACCCCGGCCAGCAGCATGACAGTGACCGAGGTGCCCCCCTCACGGGTGCCGAGCAGATAGACCAGGGTGGTGGTGAGCGCGCCGCCGAGAAAGGCGAGCAGCGGCAGCAGACCAACCCCGATGGTGGTTTGCAGCTGCTGGCCGAGGGGGGCCAGCAGCACGATGGCGAGCGCCGCGCCGAGCGCCGCACCGCCGGAGACACCTATGATGCCGGGGTCAGCCAGGGGGTTGCGAAACAGCCCCTGCATCACGGCGCCACAGAGCCCGAGGATCCCCCCCACTGCGATGCAGAGCAGGGTTCTCGGCAGGCGAATTTCCTGCACGATCAGCAGTTTGTGCGACTCAATCCCGCTCTCCTGCCCGGCAAACAGCGCCCGCAGACTCTCGCCCAGGGTGAGGGTCATGGGGCCGGTTGCCAGCGAACCGAGCAGCAACAGCGCCAGTGCGGCCGTGGTGAAGGCCAGCAGCCAGGAGAGGGGTAACCGCATCATGACCCCTGCTTGATCCACTGGGCGATCTGGTTCGCCTGTTGCAGGGAGTTGAGGCTCAGGCCCCCTTGCAGGGCGTGACCGTCGATGGCGTGAATGGCGTTGCGCTTGCCTGCCGGGGTAGCCGCCAAGGCGGGCACTTCGGCCAGCACCTTGGCCGGATCGGCATACTGCTGCCAGTCACGACCGCTGACCAGCACCAGATCGGGCTGCATCTCGATGAGGGATTCGGCGGATACCGGCTTGTAGTTGCGCAACTCGGCGACCGGATTGATGCCGCCTGCCAGCGAGACCAGCGCGCTGGCGGTGGTGTCCCCCCCGGCGATGCTGGTGGGTTGCCCCTTGTGCAGCAGCAGGAAGGCGACCTTGAGCGGTTTGTTCTGTTTGGCTTGCGCCGCCAGCTGATCGGTCTGAGCCTGGATCTCTGCCTTCAGGCGATCGCCTGCGGCTTTATCGCCCAGCAGGCTGGCGAGGGTGTCGATACGCTGATTGAGGTTGGCGAGGGTCGGCGCGGTATCCAGCACCTCCACCTTGACCCCGGCACGACGCAGCTGATCCAGGGTCGGGGCCGGGCCCATCTCGTCGCTGCCCACCAGTCGGGTGGGGGAGAGGCTCAGGATCCCTTCGGCGGCCAGCGCCCGGTGATAACCCACCTTGGGCAACCCTTTTGGCAAGGGGCTGCTGACATCGGTGGCGATCAGGCTCGATTCACCGCCAAGGGCCAGAATGAGTTCTGTGGTGGCCGGGCCGATACTGACGATACGCTCTTTCTGTCCGTCGGCGGCAACGGCAGAGAAGGGGGACAGTGAACTGCAGAGCAGGGTGATGGCGAGGGCAAGACGACGGCCCATGCTAACCTCCGAAGGGGTGAATGAAACGGGTGTGCCGCCGAGAATATCAAGGCTTTGGAAAAAATGCACTGATAATGATAGCAATTATCAATTGCATTGATTCCAGTGCTTTATTAGAGTAGCCGCCATGATAAACAGCGGGACGACCTGGTCCCGCAGAGGGAGAAAACATGAGCATTGCACAACGCATTCACGCGCTGCTGGAGCAGGATCCCGGCGCTCATCCGTCCACCCTGGCGGCCCAGCTTGCCATCAGCGAATGGGAGGTGGTTCGCCATCTGCCCGCCGAGCTGGTGACCCTGCTGCCCGCCGATCGTGCGCAAGGTCTGCTGGAAGATCTGGCCGACTGGGGCCCGGTAACCACCATCGTTGAATCAGAAGGTTCTATCTTCGAGGTAAAAGCCCCCTTCCCGAAAGGCAAGGACGCACGCGGCTACTACAACCTGATGGGCCGAGACGGTGAGCTGCATGGTCACCTCAAGCTCGACAACGTGGTGGGGATTGCGCTGGTCAGCAAGCTGTTCATGGGCAAGGAGGGGCACTCCTTCCAGTTCTTCGGTCACTCCGGCCGCTGCATTTTCAAGGTCTATCTGGGTCGCGACGAGAAACGCCAGCTGCTGGCCGATCAGGTCACCCGTTTCATGGCGCTGCGCCACAACTCTCAAGAGGAAGTCAAAGCATGAGTGAACGTCAGGAGCGTCTGCAGAACCGTCTGCAACCGGAGATCCGCGAGTTTCGCGACAGCTGCCGCACCCTGCAGCTCGCCACCGTCGATGGCGAAGGCAATCCCAACGCCAGCTATGCCCCGTTCGTGCTGCAGGAAGATGGCTACTATGTGCTGATCTCCGAGATCGCTCGCCACGCCCGTAACCTGCAACAGGTGCCGCGAGTATCCCTGATGCTGATCGAGGATGAGAGCGGTGCCCGCGAGCTGTTTGCCCGCAAGCGCTTGACCTTCGATGCGGTGGCTGAAGTGGTGGCCCGTGACGACGCCCGCTGGAGCAAGGCGGTGGCGGCGCTGGAGGGGCGTTTTGGCGAGATCATCAAGGGTCTCTCCAACCTCAAGGATTTCAAACTGTTCCGCCTCAAGCCGGAGCAGGGGCTGTTCGTCAAGGGCTTCGGCCAGGCGTTCGCGGTCTCCGGTGACGAGCTGGTTGATTTCGTCCATCTGGTGGAGGGGCACAAGCGCATCGACACCGGTGCCGAGCTCACCAGCCCGGCCGATGCGCCGGTCTGACGATCCCTGTCGACCACGACAGCCGTCATAACAAAACGGGCAGCCATTGGGCTGCCCGTTTTTATTGCGTTATCTCATCCGGCCTGTTCAATCCTGCCAGCTGGCCTTGTTGGGAAAGGCGCGACGATCGGCGTCGGTGGCCGTTTCGTTGCACTCCCCCCGCACCTTCCAGGAGGTCTGGCTCAGCACGATGTACCCCTGACGGCAATACTGCTTGGTCGCCAGGGTCTCGGTCAGCAGGTTCTCCTGTAACGCCTCCCGCTGTTCCAGCAGCCGCTGGCTCTGGGCCGCCGAGAGGCCGCGCGGCAAGGTGTCGTTGGGTGCGGCTTCAAAGGTGAACCGCTTGCTCCCCTCCTCGTTGATGTGGGTCAGAAACAGGGGTTCCGGCCCGTCATACTTCTGTCCGGGCAAGCTGGAGCAGGCCGACAGCAGGGGAACAATCAACAACAGGGTGGCAGACAACAGGCGCACGACAGACTCCAGTGAGAAACGAGGCGAGGTTCGCAGATTAGCACGGCTGCAGGGCGGGTGTTACTGCCAGCAGCTCGTCGGTGGTGAGCAGGGTGACACTGCGCCCCTCCGGCAGGCTGAGGTGGCGCCACATCCAGTGATGGTGCTCGGTGATCTGGGCCGCGCTAAGGTGGGGGCGATCGGCGGTGGTGTGACCATCGCTCAACACCAGCACCTCGTACCCATGGGAGGCTGCACTGCGCACTGTGGTGTCGACGCAAAAATCGGTGGCGCAGCCACAGAGAATGAGTCGATCGACCGGCTGCTCGGCCAGCAGGAAGGCGAGCTCGGTGTCGAGAAAGCTGTCACAGGCCGTTTTGCGCACCCGGCTCTCTCCCTTGGCCGGTTGCAGCGCACTGTGCAACTGCCAACCCGGGGTGCCCGGTTCCAGTTCGGTACCGGGGGGCGAGTCATGCTGGATATAGATGACCCGTCCCTGTTGCTGCCTGACATGGGCCGCAGCCCGATTGATATTGGCCAGCACCTGCTCCTGGCGGTAACGGGGCTCGTTGAACAAGCCTTGCTGCACATCGATGATCAGTAACACATCCATATTTTACCCGCCGTTTCCTGGAAGATTAGGGTTGCAGCCACTGGCTGCAGTCACGACTGCGGGATTGATGCAGCGCGCCCATATCTTGCTTCATCTCGTCACTGTTTTGCCAGCGCTTAGGCAGCGGCATGATGGTTACCTGCACATCGGCTGCGGGATCTGCAACAGAGGTCTCATCTGTGCGGGGCACGACCAGCGCCACCTTGAGGGCAGGATTGCGGCTGGCGATGCGACTGGCGAGCCCAAGCCCCCCCTCGACGTGGAAATTGCCGGCGATATGCATGATCTGCTGGCCCGGGTGCTTGGCGAGATAATCCACCATGCTCTCGGCCATGGTGTCATCCCAGCTGGTCTGGGCGGCGAAGCGGCGGGCGTTGCTGTCGGCATCGCCGTGGTGCATGGAGGCCATAAATTTCTGGCGGTAGGGGTCATCCCCCAGCGTCAGCTGGCGGGCCAGCTGGTTGCGACGTGTGGCTGGCAGTTTGTCGAGCCACTCAGCCCCCTCCTGACCGACACAGCTCACCAGCGGCTTGGGGGCGTTGGCGGCGATCACCGGCATACGGTGAGCCTTGGCAAACTCCACCAGCGGGCGGTAGTCGCTCGGATAGTTGGGCCAGGCGTTGCCTTCGCGGATCAAGGCCGTTTCACCAATCTGGTTCGCCAGATAGGCATCCAGCGTCTTCTGATCGGCGCGGCTGAACTGCTCCATGGAGAGGACCAATGGCCGACCGTGCTGCTGACCTGCGGTGTAGAGCCCGCTCAGCAGGCGCGATTGCAACAGATGCACGGCGGGATGGCTGTGCAGCTCGCCCACCAGAATGATGTCGGCGTCGGCAATTCGCGCGATTGCCTGCTCCAGCGTCAGGTCTGCATCTCCCTCGCTGCTTAGCCGGTAGTCATAGAGCGTCTGCAACTGTGATGACACGGTTGGCTGGGTTGGGGTGGCACAGGCTGCCAGTAGCAGCGGCAGGGCGAGCAGGGGAAGTCGTCTAATCATGGGATCTCACGGCTGATATGCCCGGATGCCGGTGCATCTCGGGGGGCTAATAGAGAATAAGGGCAACACAGGGCGACAGTGTAAAACCAATTTGGTTCAAAACAAATGAGAATGATTTCGTTTCTTGTTGATCTTTGTCGAGAGCCGGGTAATATGCGGCCTGTTTGATAACAGTTCTCAATAAGGATTCGCTGTGACCCATCATAACGCACTCTCTCTGGTTGCCCTCGCCGTGGCGGCCGGTCTCTCCTCCCAGGTCTTTGCTGCCACCCAGAAGGCGGATGAAGTCGTGGTCGTCAGCGGCTCACGGATGGAGCAAAAACTGGAAGATGTCTCCGGCCCCATCTCGGTGATCACCGCCAAGCAGATTGAAGAGCAGGTCGTCACCAACGTCGCCGACCTGTTCCGCTACGAACCCGGTGTGACCGTGCTGGGCGGTCAGGGGGATGCGCAGACCTTCATCATCCGCGGCATGGGGGAAAACCGGGTCAAGGTGGTGCGCGACGGTGTGCGCCAGAACGATGCCTACAGCAAGGGCGGGGTTGGCCAGAGCTACTTCGATACCGACATGATCAAGCAGGTAGAAGTGGCCAAGGGGCCGGCGTCTGCCGCCTACGGCTCCGATGCGCTGGGTGGCGTGATTGCCATCACCACCAAGGATGCCAGCGACTTCCTCAAGGGCAAGGATAGTTATCTGGATGTGACCAGCGGTTACGCCTCCAGCAGCCACCAGAAGATGGCGGGCTTTACCGGCGCCCTGCGCACTGGTGAAGTGGAGAACCTGCTGCGCTACACCTGGCGCGATGGCGGTGTGACCCAGAATTTCGACTCCACCAAAAACGACTTCGATATCGGTACCCACGCCCTGCTGCTCAAGAGCAAGTGGAACCTCTCCGATGAGCAGTTCCTCAAGCTGACCGTTGACTACCTGACCGATGGCGAGGAGCCGGATGCGGTCAAGCTCAACAAGGTCGGTACCGGTACTGCCCGTGTCTTTGATCAGCCCATCACCGACAAGCAGACCGACAACCTCTCTGTGGTGCTGGATCACGGCATCGCGCTGAATCAAGTCTGGGCCGATCGGATGGATAGCAAGGTCTATTTCGCCCGCACCAAGCAGACGATGGATCAGTACGCCTCATCCAAGTATCCGGTCAGCCCCGGCAACCCCTATGTGACCAAAAACTCGCTGGATCACAACGTGTTCGATCAGAAGAACATCGGCGCCCAGCTGCAGTTCCACAAGGCGGTCGCCAACCACCGCCTGGCCTGGGGGGCTGAATACGAGCACACCGACAACGAACGTACCCGTTACAAGGGGCCGACGACTCCCGGTGATTTTGTCGGCTACAACGAGCTGAGCTTCCCGGCTACCACCAGCGAGCGCAGCGCCCTGTGGGCCTTTGACGAGATCAAGTTTGGCGAGCGCTGGGTGCTGACCCCGGGTGCCCGTTATGACTACTACCGGATGACCCCGGACAACGATCCGGCCTACACAGGCGACAAGCTGCACAAGTTCTCCGAAGGGGAGTTGTCACCCAAGCTGGGTCTGGTGTTCAAGGCCCACGAGGCGGCCAACCTGTTCGCCCAGTACAGCCACGGTTTCAAGGCCCCCATGTATGACAGCGCCTTCTCCACCCTGAACCATCAGGCTTACGGCTATCGCATCGAGCCCAACCCGAACCTCAATCCGGAGAGCAGCGACGGCATCGATCTTGGTGTGCGTGGCAGCAGCAACGGCTTCAGCTATGAAGTAGCCAGCTTCTACAACAAGTTTGAAGACTTCATCGAGATGGTGGAAGTGGGCAAAGAGGGGCGCACCGCCGTCTATCAGTACCAGAACCTGAGCAAGGCGACCACCAAAGGGGTCGAAGCCAAGGCGGATTACTGGCTCAACGACATCGTCAATGTCTGGGGCAACCTCGCCTACATCGAAGGCAAGGATGGGGATGGCAACTACATCAACAGCCTGAGCCCGCTCAACGGCTCGGTCGGTGTGCGTCTGGAACAGGCCCAATGGAACTTCAACGCAGCGCTGCGCTTTGCTGACGACATGGACAAAGTTCGTAAAGACAGCAAAGGCAACGATTACGTGAAGAGCGCCGGTTGGGGTGTGGTGGATATGTACGCCCAGTTCAACCCGATGAGCGATCTGCAGCTCAACGTCGGGGTCTTCAACCTGTTTGACAAGGAGTACACCAGCTACGAGCGCATCGCCGGTCGTGATGCAGGTTCCGACAACAGCCTGATGACCGAACCGGGTCGCAACCTGAGTGCACGGGTCAAATACGTATTCTAAAGAGCAAACAACAGACGCAGATGATCAAAGGGGCTTCGGCCCCTTTTTTGTCGCCGCCATGTTGTGACGATGGAGCAGAGCAAATGTTTGCCTAAAAAAGAAACCCGCCATGGGCGGGTGGAAGGATTGCAACACTAACCAGGAGGAGGTGTTACCAGGTAGACCCCACCTCTTCGGTAATAGTTCAATTTTATTGAATTTTTTTCGTTTTCTGCGCAGGGTTTCCATCGGGATCTGCGGGGGAGGATGGGTTATCATTCTGCTCCCGTCATCCGGTTGCAGAGGATCTATGCCCGCGTTTTCCTGGTTAGCGCTCTTTTTCGGCGCCTTCTATTTTGTCTACGGTGCTTACTTGCCGTTCTGGTCGCTCTGGCTGGAGGGGGTGGGCGTCAGCGCCGAGATGATCGGTCTCCTGCTGGGGGCGGGGATGGCGATCCGTTTTGCCGGCAACCTGATGGTGATGGGGCAGATCAAGGGGGCGGGCCATCTGCTGCCGGTTACCCGGTTGCTCTCCCTGCTCAGTCTGCTGGCGTTTCTCGGCTTCTATCTCAGCCATCACCTCTGGTGGTTGGTGGGTTTGACCCTGCTGGCGAACTTTATCTATCCGACCCTGATGCCGGTGGGGGAGGCGCTGGCAACCCGCATGGTGGTGCAGGCGCACCTCGATTACGGCAAGGTGCGGCTGTGCGGTTCGTTTGCCTTTATTGTCGCCTCGACGCTGGTGGGGGCACTGGTGGGCAACTTCGGCAGCGACTGGATTTTGCACACCATGGTGGCGGGGCTGGTGCTGATGCTGCTGCTCAGTTGGCTGCCGCTCTATCCGGCGCCACAGGATAGTCAGGGCGAGCGGGCCAAGGCGTCCTTGCTGGCAACCCTGCGCAGCGCACCGGTACGTCGTTTCTTGCTGCTGACCGCTCTGCTGCAGGGGAGCCACGCCGCCTATTACGGTTTCAGCGCCATCTACTGGAAGGCGCAAGGGTATAGCGGCACCATCATCGGCTATTTGTGGGCGCTCGGGGTGGTGGCGGAGATCTGTATGTTTGCCGCCGACAAGCGGTTCTTGCAGCGCTTTGGCGCCCAGAGCCTCTTTATCGCTGGTGCCATCGGTTGTGTGGTGCGCTGGGTATTGCTCGGGGCCTCGACCGAGCTGTGGGTACTGGTGCTGGGGCAATTGCTCCACTCGGTGACGTTCGGTATGAGTCATCTGGGGGCGGTGCGCTTCATGACTCGCCAGCTGCCCGCCGAGCAGTTGATCCCGACCCAGGCACTCTATGCGGCCCTTGGCCTCGGCATGACGGTGGCGGCCCTGATGGCGGTCTGTGGCGTGCTGTTCGAGCCTCTTGGTGGCGGCATCTTCTTCCTGATGGTGCTGGTGGTGTTGCCAGTGTTTTTCCTGCGGCTGCGCCGCTTTGCACCCTCTGCGTAGGAGAGGGCTCCAGCCTGATATCTGTCTATTTGAATCATTACCTAACAAAAGGGAGAGCCACGGCTCTCCCTTTTTCGTTGCTGCAGTTTGCGCGTTACTGCTGTTCGCCAAGATAGAGGCGGCTGAGACGGCGCCAGGTATCCGAGCCGATGGTGCCGGCAAGCAGCTCATTGGAGGCGGCATCAAAGCGGCCATCCGGCAGCCAGCCCAGTTGGGGTAGCAGTTGGGCCAGCGTCACGTCATTGTGTTGCAGCTCCCGCTCCAGCGCTTCCCAGAAGGCGCTCCCCTTGACGTAAAAGAGCGGGTAGTAGGAGCGATAGCCAGCCAGCACCTCGCGAGCCGCCCGATAGAGGCCGCTCTCGCTATGGGGCAGCTGTTTGCCCCGCTCGGCCAGCTCGTTGACCGCCGTGACCTGATGCAGCCGAAAGCGGCGCAACGCCTTGATGGCGAGGTACTCGGCGAGGCTCTCGTTGACCCAGGTGGGTTGTGGAGCAGAGTGGCGAGCGCTCAGGATATGCACCGCCTCGTGGGCCGAGGTGCGCAGCAGGCGCAAGGGGGCCTGTGGCGTCGGTTTGCCAGCCTCGGTGGGGTAGTTGGCGACAAACACCTGATCTCCAGCGGCGCCGCCGAGAGAGCGGGTCGCCACATCCCGCCCCAGCCACACCAGTTGCCACGGGTGAGTGGGTGGATCCACATCGAGCTGGAAGGCCAGATAGTCGATGATCTCATTCAGTTGCTGCTGCAAGGCCGGCAGATCGAGCTGATTGGCGGTCTCGTCATGGCTCAGCACCAGCCGCGGATCCGGCTTGGTGACGGGCACAGTTTGCAGACCAAATGGCAAGATCAGCGGTGGCTGGTTGACATCCGGTAACGGTTGGCAGCTGCCATCCGGCAGACATACCTTCCCTTGGCGGCTCCCCTGCTGGCGCACAAAGTTACCCCATTCGGTCAATAGCCACTGGTTGGGAGCGAACAGAAGCGACTGTTGGGCCGAGGCATCCGCACCCACTGTCGGAGCCGGTGTGAGCGTGATCTGCCAGCCAACCTCTTTGCAGGAGAAGGGCTGGTTGAGGGCAACCGGCTGGTTGTCTGCAAGGCAGACCAGCGCGGGGGAAACCGGCGTGGCACTGCCCGGCAACTGACGAGCGGGGAGCAGGGTAAAAGGGGGCTTGCCCTGCATGGTGAGGCGCACTTGCAGCACATTGGCGCTGGCGCCCCGCTCGATAAGATAGCGGGGGCCGCTCGCGTCATTGCCAGCGCAGGCCCACAGCGGCAGCAGCCACAGGGCAAACAGGGTGATATGACGACTCATAAGGGGTTAGTGCTCCTGCTCGTAGCCCAGCAGATCGCCGGGCTGGCAATTGAGTTCACGGCAGATGGCCTCCAGAGTGGAGAAGCGTACCGCCTTGGCGTGGCCATTCTTGAGGATCGAGAGATTGGCCTCGGTGATGTCGATGCGCTGGGCCAGCTCGCGGGCGGTCATTTTGCGCTCGGCCAGCAGGGCATCGAGGCGGATGATAATGGGCATATGTTCCTCACACCGTCAGTTGCTGTTCATCGGCCAGCAGTTTGGCCTCGCGCATGACCAGTGCCAGCGCCAAGACGATCAATCCGGCCAGCAGCAACTGAAAGTTTGAGGAGCTGATATTGATGGTGCCGTGCAGTTCAGGGCCTTGCAGAGTGAGCGCTATATCCAGCAGTGGCGTGGTGATGATCTCGGCGATGAAACTGGCACACAACAGCAGTCCGATCATTTTGTAACGACGGATCTGGTCGAAGGTGAACAGCATGGCGCATCGATAGCCACGAAACAGCTGGAGCAGTTGCCACAGGATGAGCATGAAAACTACATCAGGCAGCAGCATGACCAAGGTCGCCAGCAGGCGGGTACCCACATTGAGGGGGTAGTCGGCAATCGAGGGGGCCGTAGTGGTCACTACTGGTGAGGGCATGTTCAGTGGGACATTACTGAGTGTGGAACCGTCATTCACTGCCAGGGCATCGACCAGCTCCTGATGCAGATAGTCGTTGCCACCCAACAGGTGTGACCAGGCTCCCATGACGGTCATAAGTGGGGTGGCCACCAGTGCAAATAGCAGAACCCACTCGATCAGGCCGCTCATTCGTTCGAGCTTGTTGTGTTTCATCGTTTATCTCCAGATGGAATGTGACAGAAAGATTAGGGCCATGAACGGTGCTGCCAGCAGGGTCAGCAGCAGGCACCATTCGATAAGGTCGCTGATGTGTCCGAGCGTATGGTGTTTCATCGTTTCACCTCTTGCTTGAAAGAGAAAAAAGATGGAGCGTGCGCGCATGAAATTATTGTTTATCAATAAACAGACGCTAGTGTTTATCGTTTTGCGATATAGAGTCAAGGCTAAACTTATTGAAAAACGATAATTTCAATCTGTCCGAAGGGGATGACTTTTGGCAGCAGCCTCTCTAGACTGGCGAGGTTGTATACAAAAACTCAACATGGACAAGGAGTTATCGATGCACCAGGGATGGCTGCTGATCGGATTGTCGCTCACCTATCTGGGGCTGCTGTTTCTGATCGCCTTCATGGCAGACAAGCACAAACGGCACCGTCTCAAGGGGCAACCGCTGCTCTACAGCCTGTCGCTGGCAGTCTATTGCACCTCCTGGACCTTCTTCGGCACCGTGGGGCAGGCGAGTGAATCGCCCTGGTCGCCGGTGCCCATCTACCTTGGCCCCATGCTGGTCTTTCTGTTTGGCTGGCGGCTGCTGGCCCGCCTTATTCTGGTGGCCAAGCGCGAGCACATCACCTCCATCGCCGACTTTATCGCCGCCCGTTACGGCAAATCCCAGCGGCTCGCCATGGTGATCGCCCTCATCGCCATCATGGGGATCCTCCCTTATCTGGTGTTGCAGCTCAAAGCCATCGTCACCGGGCTGGATCTGCTGATGGTCAACAGCGGCGGCATCAGCCCGACCAGCAATACCAGCGAGCTGGCGCTCGGGGTCACTCTGCTGCTGGCGCTGTTCAGCATCCTGTTTGGCACCCGCCATCTCGATGCCACCGAGCACCACAGGGGGATGGTGGTGGCCATTGCTTTCGAGTCGGTGGTCAAGTTGCTGGCCTTTATCGCGGTGGGGGGCTTTGCCCTCTGGCTGATCCTGAGCAAACCGGGCGAGGCTCACGAACAGGTGACCCGCGACTTTTTTGCGCAGGTGGTGGCGGTGAGCCCCAGCAACCTGCTGGAGCTTGCCATCTACACGGTGCTGGCGATGTGCGCCGTTATCTGCCTGCCGCGCCAGTTTCATGTGACTGTGGTGGAGAACAATCAGGGGCAGGATCTGCACTGGGCGCGCTGGATCTTCCCGCTCTACCTGTTCGTGATGGGGCTCTTTATCTGGCCGCTGGCACTGGCGGGCAAACAGTGGGTGGGGGCTGACATGGCCTCCGACACCTATGTGATCAGCCTGCCGATGGCCCTCGGTTTCGATGGCATGGCGATGCTGGCGTTTCTCGGCGGCACCTCGGCGGCCACCGGCATGGTGATCGTCTGCACCATCGCACTGGCGATCATGGTGAGCAATGATCTGGTGCTGCCGGTGCTGCTGCGCCGCTTCTGGCGGCAGGGGCGTGACGAGCGGCTGGTGCGGCTGCTGTTGCAGGTGCGCCGTGGCGCCATCCTGCTGATCTTGCTGGCGGCCTGGGGGCTCTACCTCTGGCTCGGCGATCTCACCAGCTTGTCGCGCATCGGTTACCTCTCCTTTGGCGCGGTGGCCCAGTTTGCGCCGGCCCTGCTGCTCGGCCTCTACTGGCGTCACGGCAATCGCAAGGGGGTCTATCTTGGGTTGAGCCTCGGGGTGAGCCTCTGGTTCGTGACCCTGCTGGTGGAGAGCGGGCTGCTGGCCGGTTCACCGCTGGCTGAACTGTTGGCGCCGCCGGACTGGCCCGCGTTTCGCGAGCTGAGTCTCGGGGCCTGGTGCATCTTCCTGAGCCTGCTCTTCAACCTGCTCGGCTATGTGGCAGGCTCGCTTCTGTCGCGCCCTGCGGTGAGCGAGCGGCTGCAGGCGGCCAACTTTGTCGGCAAGCCGAGCCGCGATACCGCCGCCCTCTATCAGGCGCGGGTCTCGGTCAAGGAGCTGGAGATGCTGGCGGCTCGTTTTGTCGGCTCAAGCCGGGTCAAGCGCGCTTTTGGTCGCTTCGCCGGTGAGCGGGGCGGCACCCTTGCGCCCCAGATGCAGGCCTCGGCCGAGCTGATTGCCCACACCGAACGGCTGCTGGCGGGGGTGTTTGGCACCTCGTCGGCACGGCTGGTGCTTGCCTCTGCCCTGCAGGGGCGCAACATGCAGCTCGAGGAGATCGCCACCATCGTCGATGAGGCCTCCGACGTGTTTCGCTTCAACCGAGGCTTGTTGCAGGGGGCGATCGAGCATATCGGGCAGGGGATCTCGGTGGTGGACAGGGAGCTTCGGCTGGTGGCCTGGAACCGCCGCTACATCGAGTTGTTCCACTATCCGCCGGGGCTTATTCAGGCTGGGCGCCCCATTGAAGAGATCATCCGCTACAACGCGCAGCAGGGGCTTTGCGGCCCCGGCGATATCGAGGATCACGTGGCGCGGCGCGTCGCCTTTATGAAACGCGGCAGCGCCCATATCTCGGCGCGGGAGCGCCCGGACGGGCGGGTGATCGAGATGCAGGGCAACCCCATGCCCGCCGGTGGTTTCGTCATGACCTTTACCGACATCACCCCGTTTCGCGATGCGGAGCGGGTGCTGCGCGAAGCGAACGAACATCTGGAGGCACGGGTGGCCGAGCGCACCCGTGAGCTCTCCGAACTCAACCGCCAGCTGCTGCTGGTGAACCAGCAGGTGGAGCGGGCCAATCAATCCAAGAGCCGTTTTCTGGCGGCGGTCAGCCACGATCTGACCCAGCCCCTCAATGCGGCCAAGCTGTTTACCTCCTCCCTGCTGGAGATGTTGCCAGATGCTGGCGAGCAGGCCCGCATCGCCCGCCATATCGACGATGCGCTGGGGGCGACCGAGGATCTCATCACCGATCTGCTCGATATCTCGCGGCTCGAAGCGGGCAAGTTCAAGGCCAAGAAGCTCGACTTTGCCCTGCGCGATCTGCTCGACAACCTCAAGGCGGAGTTTGGCGTGCTGGCGCAGGCGGGGGGGATCCACTTCTCGGTGGTGGAGAGCAAGCATGCGGTACACAGCGATGTGCGGCTGCTGCGTCGGGTGCTGCAGAACTTCCTCACCAATGCGTTTCGCTACAACCCGGGTGGCCGGGTGCTGCTCGGTTGTCGCCGGATGGGGGAGAAGATCCGCATCGAGGTATGGGACAACGGCCCCGGCATCCCGCAGGACAAGCAGGAGGCTATTTTTGACGAGTTCTCCCGCCTCGATCACTCCCGCACCGCCAAGGAGCAGGGGCTGGGTCTGGGGCTCGCCATCGCCCGTGGCATCTCGCAGGTGCTCGGTCATCAGCTCACATTGCAGAGCTGGCCGGGCAAGGGATCGGTCTTTGCGGTGACCCTCAATCTGGCGACCCGGCCGGTCACGGCCCATCAGCTGGCGGCGCCGGTGGCGCGCGACAGCCAGCTGGAGGGGGTGGCCGTGCTCTGCATCGACAACGAGCGGGACATTCTGACCGCCATGAGCACCCTGCTTTGCCGTTGGGGCTGCGAGGTGCGCTGCGCCGTCGATCTGGCCGAAGCCGAGGCGCTGGTGACAGAAGGGTTTGTGCCGCGGCTGGTGCTCTCTGACTACCACCTCGACGACGGCAAGACCGGGTTGGAGGCGCTCGCTGCCCTGCAGCGGGTGTGTGGCGACGAGCTGGGAGGCATCATCATCAGCGCTGATCGCAAGAGCGAGTTGCAGGCGCAGATCCGCGAGCGGGGGTATGGCTACATCAGCAAACCGGTCAAACCACTCAAACTGCGGGCCCTGATGAACAGCCTGCTGCTGAGTTAAACAGGGGGAGATGTTTCTTATGGCTCCATAAGGGGCTCAATAAAACCGGCTACCTTGTCGCGGATCTTGGGCTGGGCCGCAGGGGTGGGATGAATACCATCGTTCATCATAAGTTCAGGGCGCAGCGCAATATCATCCATGAAGAAGGGCAGCAGCGGCAGATCGTTAGCCTGGGCCAACTCGGGAAAGATCTGTTCGAACTGGCGCAGATAGCGGGCACCGTAGTTGCGGGGCAGCTGGATTTGGGTCAACACCACACGGATCTGCTGCTCCTTGGCGAGCGCGATCATGCTGGCCAGATTCTGGCGGGTAATGGTCGGTGCGAAGCCGCGCAGGCCATCGTTGCCCCCCAGTTCGATCAGCAGCCAGTCCGGCTTGTGCTCCTTCAGCAGAGCGGGCAGACGGGCCAGCGCCCCCTGGGTCGTTTCACCGCTGATGCTGGCATTGAGCAGAGTGTGTTTGCCCCCCTCTTCCTGCCATTTCTGGTTGAGCAGGGCAGGCCAGCTCTGCTCAACCTGCATTTGATAGCCGGCGCTCAGGCTGTCTCCCAGCACCAGCAGGGTCTGGGCCTGAGCCGACGATAGCAGGCTGCCGAGGCCAACGAACAAGACAAACAGAATACGCACCATCAATTCAACTCCCGCTATGGATTGTCATCAAGGGATTGGAACAAAGGATACAGAGCATGAGTTCAACCCCCATTATTGTCGTCAAGGGCCTCGGCAAATCGGTTCGCCTCGGCCAGGAAAGCCTCACCATCCTTGAAGGGATCGATCTGCAAGTCAATAGCGGCGAGACGGTGGCGCTGGTCGGTGCCTCCGGCTCCGGCAAGTCCACCTTGCTGGGGCTGCTGGCCGGGCTCGATCTGCCGAGTCAGGGGGATATCGAAATCCTCGGCAAATCCCTTGGCGAGCTGGATGAGGAAGGGCGAGCCCGATTGCGCGCCGAGCAGATCGGCTTTGTGTTCCAGTCGTTCCTGCTGCTCCCGACCATGACGGCGCTGGAGAATGTGATGCTGCCCGCCGAACTGCGCGGCGAGCGTGATTGCGAACCAAGAGCTCGCGAGCTGCTGGCCGCGGTCGGGCTTGGCGAGCGGTTGCACCATCTGCCGCCACGGCTTTCCGGCGGTGAGCAGCAGCGGGTGGCCATCGCCCGCGCCTTTATGACCCGTCCAAGCCTGCTGCTGGCGGACGAGCCGACCGGCAACCTCGACAGCAAGACCGGCGAGAAGGTGATCGAGCTGCTGTTTGAACTCAATCGCAAGCACGGCACCACGCTAGTGGTCGTGACTCATGACCATCAGCTGGCCGAACGCTGTCAGCGGCAAGTGGTCATGACGGCGGGTCGGCTGGATCGCGAGGTGGCCCATGATGTGGTGTAACGGGGTGAGCTGCGGGTCAAGCGGGAGATGCAAGGGATGATGCAGTGGCGATTGGGATGGCGGTTGCTTCGCCGGGAAGGTTTCAGCGGCGAGCTGCGCTGGTTTGTGCTGGCGCTGGCCCTGAGCGTGGCGTGCGTCTTGAGTGTGGCATTGGTGGCGGATCGGCTCGATGCCGGACTCAAGGCCTCAGGCCGCGACTTTATCGGGGCGGATCGGGTGCTGCGCACCGCGGCCGCCCTGCCGGATGGCTGGCTGGCCCGAGCGAAACAGGATGGCTTGGCGGTGCAGATCACCGTCAGCTTCAACAGCATGCTGTTTCATGGCGATGCGTTGCAGCTCGCCTCCATTCGGGCGGTGCCCGATGGTTTTCCCTTCTATGGCAAGTTCACTCTGGAACCTGCCCGCGCCCCGGCCCCCGGCGAGATCTGGCTCTCCGCCCGGGTGATGCAGCTGCTTAAGGCCAAAACGGGGGATGAGCTGGAGGTGGGCAATACGGTGCTCAAGGTGGCCGGTCTGCTTGGCGAGGAACCGGATCAGGGTTTCAGCCCCTTCTTGCTGGCGCCGCGTGCACTGATCCATAGCGCTGATATCGAGGCGACCGGCGCTCTGCTCCCCGGCAGCCGCCAGCAGTGGCGCTATCTGTTCAAGGGGCCGCGAGAGTCGCTTGCTCGTTACGAACAGTGGCTATTGCCGCAGTTGCAGGCCGGACAGAAGTGGATCAAACCGGATGACAGCGAATCCCGTGTCGGCCGCTCGCTGGCCAATGCCGAGCGTTTCTTCCGGCTTGCTTCCCTAAGCGGGGTATTGCTGGGGGCGTTGGCGATGGGGATCGCTGTGCGCCACTTTGCCGAGCGCCAGACCAATATGGTGGCGCTGCTCAAAACCCTGGGGGCATCTCGTCGCTCGCTCTGGCAACTGATGGGAACCCTGCTGCTGTCGTTGACGCTGATCGGCGCGTTGCTGGGTCTGGTGGCGGGCACTGCCATGCAGTGGATCACCTTGCAACTGCTGGGGGACCTGCTGCCGCCGGATCTGCCGCCCCCCTCTTGGCGCCCCTTTGTGCTGGGCGTGGCAGTGGCGCTCTTTATCACCCTGCTGCTCGCTTTTGTGCCCTTCTTGCGGCTGCTGAAGGTGCCGCCGCTACGGGTGTTGCGTCGCGAGCTGGAGGCGGGGATTCCCCCCTGGCTGGCCCTGCCGGTCGGTCTGCTCGGGCTGTTTGCGCTGGTCTGGGGCTTTACCGCCGATGTGCGGCTGGCGCTGGGTCTGGTCGGTGGTATGGGCTTGCTGATGGGGCTGCTGGCCCTGCTGGCGGCGCTGATGTTGCGGCTGGGAGCAAGAGTGAACGGGCCTCATGCCTTGCGGCTGGCTCTGGCCCACCTGTCGCGCGAGCGCAGCAGCGGCCTGTTTCAGTTGGCGGGCTTTGCGCTGGCATTGATGCTGTTTGGCTTGCTCTGGGCGGCCAGGGTCGATCTGCTGGATGAGTTTTCGGCCCGTCTCCCCGTCGATGCGCCCAACCGTTTTCTGGTCAATGTGGCCGAGAACGAACGGGAGGGGATCCTGAGCGAACTGGCGGCGGCCGGGGCCACCACCTCCGATTTCTATCCCATGGTGCGCGGCAGGCTGACCCATATTGCCGGTGAGGCGGTGGGCGAGGGGGCCAGCAGTGGCCGCGAGGGGGTAGATCGGGAGCTCAACTTCACCACCACGGCTACCCTGCCAACCGACAACAAGCTGGTGGCCGGGAAGTGGCTTGCCGGGTCCGGCGAGGTGTCGGTGGATAGCGAGTTGGCCAAGCGACTCGATATCAAGCTGGGGGACATGCTCGCCTTTACCATCGAGGGGCGCAGCTTCGGCGCCAGGGTCACCAGTCTGCGCAGCATCAAGTGGGACAATATGCGGCCCAACTTCTACATGATCTTCTCCGAGGATCTGCTGGCACCCTTCTCCCGTACCTGGCTTGGCAGCTACCGGCTGCCCGAGGCGGGGCGCACTGCCGAGGTGGAGTTGATCCGCCGTCACCCCACGGTGAGCCTTATCGATGTGGATGACCTGATTGCGCGGCTCACTCAGGTATCGGAGCAGGTGAGCCGGGCACTGGCGCTGATGCTGGGGCTGGTGACAGTGGCCGCGCTGCTGGTGCTGCTGACCCAGACCCAGGCCAGCATGGCTCAGCGTCGGCGCGAACTGCTGCTGATGCGCACCCTGGGTGCCAGCAGCGAACTGCTGAAAAAGATGCTGCGTTGGGAGCTGGTGGCCAGTGGTGCGCTGGCGGGGCTCTGCGCCGCCATGGTGGTGGAGCTCTGTTCCTTTGGCCTGCAGTGGTGGTGGTTCGAGGGGTTGTGGCAGTTCCACTGGGCCATCTGGCTCGGTCTGCCGACTCTGGGGGCGCTGTTGGTGACGCTGGCGGGGCAGGGGATGCAGCGCCAGCTGCTGGCTGGCACCCTGAGCGATCGGCTGCGGGGGCTGGGTCAGGGACTGTTGTAATCCCGCCAGCGCGAGCCGATACACACAAGGTGCAATAGCGCAGCCGCAATAAGCAAGCAGCCCGGCCTTGGTCGGGCTGCTTGCTATGCGAGGTGCTGACGAGTGGACGCAGCGAACAGGTGTGAGTTAGCGGGGCTCGCGCAGCAGATTGGCGAGGGCGCTCGGCAGCTCGGGATAGCTGAAGTGAAAACCGGCCTGTTGCAGCCTTGTTGGTATCACCTTTTGTCCGGTCAGCAGCAGATCTGCCGCCTCCCCCATCACCAGTTGCAACAGCGGCGCCGGGACGAAGAAGAGGTGTGGACGGTGCAGGGTCGCGGCCAGAGTCTCACTGAACTCCCGGTTGCTGACCGGATGGGGGGCGGTTCCGTTGAAGATGCCGCTGCACTCTTCGTGCTCCAGTATGAACAGGATGGCGCGCACCAGATCCTGCACATGGATCCAGCTCATCATCTGGCTGCCCGACCCCATGGGGCCGCCGAGTCCGAGTCGGTATGGGGGGAGCATTTTGGGTAGCGCTCCCCCATCCATGCCGAGCACCAGCCCGATCCGCACGATACAGACCCGGGTCTGCTTGCTTTGTGCTTCCAGTGCCAGGGTCTCCCACTGTTGGCAGAGTTGGTGGGTGAACTCGTCGTTGGGAGAGCGGCACTGCTCGTCGAGGGTTTCGGTGCCCTGTCTGCCATACCAGCCGATGGCGGAGGCGTTGATCAGCACCTTGGGCGGCGTTGTGGAGAGCTTGATGAGATCCACCAGCTGCTCGGTCAGCAGCCAGCGGCTGTCGCAGAGCAGCTGTTTACGCGATTCGCTCCAGCGTCCGGCGGCGATGGGTTCACCCGCCAGATTGATCACTGCGTCCACGTCATTGAGGTCATCGAGCCGGTCAAGGTTATCCAATACCTTGATATCGTGACCGAGCAGGGAGTAGGCGCGGCTCCCCTGCCTGCTCAATACCACGACCTCGTGATTGACCTTGAGATGGGCAACCAGCTTGCGGCCGATAAAGCCGGTTCCTCCGGTAATCAGAATCTTCATCGTTGCACGCTCCTGCTGCCGTTTGCTCTACTCTAATGGCGTCGTCCTCCTTCAACAAGTGGACGAGTTTGACACGTTTTGTTCATTCGACTGATGTTAACTCTATCCTCTTCTTGCGACATATTGTTGAACAATAGTTTGAATTGATTGATTTTTGTCGGGTGGACATTTGTTGTTCAATCGCTATTATGGCGACCCTTTCGCCTGTCCACCGGGGCTGTCACCCACCATCCGAGCATCAAAGAGGCCGCCATGCCATTTCGTCGTTTGAAACTTCGCCAGCTTTACTCGAGGATTCTGGTGGCACTACTGATGGGGGGCGGGATCCTGCTGCTGGGGGTTGTTGCCGTTATCTGGCAGACAGTGACCGAGATAGAGCATGATTCCGATTCACGGTTGCAGCATGCCCGGATGATGTTTGATCGCTCCATCGGCCATGCCCGGCAAGCGGCCATCAATGTGGAGGGGATGCTTGGTCACTCCTGCAAGGAGGCGGCACAACTGCTGCGCGAACAGGTTGCCACTGTGCCTGATGTCCGCTCTGCCAATCTGGCTATAGGAAATCGTATCTATTGCACCTCGCTCTATGGTGACTACGATGGCCCCTTCAACCCTGACAGTTATGTGGATGGCAGGCTGCAACTGCTGCCAGGCAATGAGGTCACACCGGATCGCCCCCTGATCGTGCTGCGCCACGAAAAGGACAAGGGGAGTGTGCTGATCGGTGTGGATGGCTACTACCTGCGCAATACCCTGGAGATCTCCAGCAAGAACTCCCCGATGGCTCTGGTGGTGGGGCAGAGGGCACTGTTTGGCTCAGGTCAGTTCGGGGCGGCGCCCTCTCCGGCAGAAGAGGGTTATATTGCCCTCGCTTCGGCCGATTTCCCCTATCAGGTCGTCACCCGGATCACGGTGCATGATTACTTGAGCCACGCATGGCGCTACTCCAGAGATACCTTGATCCTCTCTCCACTGCTGGCGCTGCTGATTGGATTCGGCACCTTCAGGCTGATGGGGCGTAGCAGCTCACCAGCGGAGGAGCTCAAGCGGGCGTTGATCGAGGAGGAGTTTATCCCCTACCTGCAGCCGGTGGTCTCCGGTGAGGATGAGCAGTGGCGTGGCTGTGAGGTGCTGATGCGCTGGCAGCATCCCAAGCAGGGGATGATCTCGCCGGATCGCTTTATCCCGCTGGCGGAAGATAGCGGCCTGATCGTGCCCATGACCAGCCTGTTGATGGCCGAGGTGCGTGACCACTTCTCCCCTTATGCCCGCAAGCTGCCGGCAAAGTTTCATTTTTGCTTCAATATCAGCGCCAAGCACTTCCAGGATCTCGACCTGTTGGCTGACTGCAAGGCCTTTCTCGACGCGTTTAAGGACAATCCCGTTGATTTGGGGTTGGAGCTGACGGAGCGGGAGCTGCTGGTGGCTGATGAGACAACCGCCCGGATGTTTGCCGAGTTGCGCAAACTGGGCGTGTTGATCGCTATCGATGACTTTGGCACCGGTCACTCCAGTCTCACCTATCTGCAGCAGTTTCAGGTCGATGCAATCAAGATTGACCGGAGCTTTGTAGAGATGATCGGTACGGATGCACTCTCCAGCCATATCGTTGAAAACGTGATTGATCTGGCGAAGCGACTTGAATTGATCCTGATCGCGGAGGGGGTCGAGAAGCAGTCGCAGGCGGACTACCTGCGGGCTCGCCACGTTGACTATCTGCAAGGATATCGCTACGGCCGCCCCATTCCGATGAAGCAGTTTTGCAAGACCCTGTTTGGCTGAACGGGTGAATGGGGAGCATAAAAAAAACCAGCGAGCGCTCGCTGGTTTTTTGTTAATACGGTTTGGCTTGGGCGTTCAGAGCATCCGCTGGAGGGCGCAGGCCAGCCGCTTGACCCCCTCCTCGATGGTCGCCTCATCGACGCAGGAGAAGCTCAGGCGCAGGGTGTTCTTGATTTCGGGGCGTACATAGAAGGGGGCGCCGGGCACGAAGGCTACTTTCTCCTTGATCGCCTCATCAAACAGGGCCATGGCGCTGATGTGGGCTGGCAGAGTCAGCCAGAGGAACATGCCCCCTTCCGGTCTGGTGTAGCTGACGCCGGGCGGGCAGTGACGGGCCAGTGCAGCCTCCATGGCAGCACGCTGGCGACCATAGACCTCCTTGATCTTCTCCAGATGGGCATCCAGTGAATTGTCGGTCAGGAAGCGGTGCAGCACCTGCTGGCTTAAGGCGTTGCTGTGCAGATCGGTGGCCTGCTTGGCGATGGTCACCTTCTTGCGTAGCCACTCCGGCACCAGCATCCAGCCCAGACGGAAGGCGGGCACCACGGTTTTGGAAAACGAGCCGAGCAGCACGGTATTGTTTGGCGCCAGCTTGGCAATGGGGGGCAGATGCTCCCCTTCGAAGCGCAGCTCGCCGTAGGGATCATCTTCCACCATCAACAGCTCGTGGCGCACCAGTCGCTCGGCCAGTGCCTCGCGGTTGGCACGGTTGTAGGAGACACCGCTCGGGTTCTGGAAGTTGGGCACGCCGTAGAGCAGCTTGGCATTGGATCCGCTTGCCAGCAGCGCATCCAGCGCCGCCAGATCCAGACCCTCTTCTTCAAGGGTGATCGGCTTGAAGGTGGGTTGATAGACAGAGAAAGCCTGAATGGCGCCAAGGTAACCCGGCTCTTCGATGATGAGATCCTGACCCTCGTCGATCAGCACCTTGCCCAGCAGATCCAGCGCCTGCTGGGAGCCGCTGGTGATGAGGATGTTGTCCGGATTGACCTGCATGCCGTGGCGGGTCAGATAGCGGTCGGCAATATATTGGCGCAGCGGGGCGAAGCCTTCGGTCGCCGCATATTGCAGGGCGGCAGCCCCTTGCTCGCGTAGCACATCCTGACAGGCCTGATCGATCGCCTTGACCGGAAACAGGTGGGGATTGGGCAGGCCACCAGCGAAGGAGATGATCTCCGGATTGGCGGCAACTTTGAGGATTTCACGGATAAAGGAAGGTTCAACCTTCTCGAAGCGCTGGGCAAAAAACGGCTGCATAGACAATTCTCTCGGCATGTGGGCGGTCGCTCCATTCGACCGCCAGGTTATCCGTTTGTATCAGATTTCAGAAATGAGGCAATGATTGTCACAAAAATCGCCAAAAAAGGCAGGTTTGGCACCTGCCCGAATTTTACCTGCCCGTGTGGCTCCCATGAATTGAAATGAGTTAGGGCGATCTTGTTTTGTGGACAAGCAACTGACCTTACAAACCCGGTTCCTTGAGGAAGCGGATCATCAGGTCGGTGTTGGCGCCAAGTTGGCTTTCTACTCTGCCTGGGAATAGTTCCGCCATCTTGTCGAGGCGGTCGTACTGGGTGTGCCAGATTTTTCCCCACTGGGTTTCGCTGTCACGATCGCAGGCGCTCTTGGTGGTGGCGTCATAGCAGTCCCACAGCGCTGGATTGGTGCTTTGGGAGTAGCCGTCATAGCCATCAGCGCCGTTGATGGTGAAGTTGGTCGCTTCAACGTAGGCGATCGGCACCCCCAGGCAGGCAAAGGGAGCGTGATCTGACCAGCTGCCAGTCTCCCCTTCCGGATAACCGCTGTAGCTGGGATGAATGGCAAACGGGGTCGCAGTCTGTTTGGAGAGGGTAAGCAGGCGATCCCGCACCTTGGGATCGAAGCTGTAGCGGCTCGGATCTGTGCAGTTGTATTCGGCGACGTCCGAGTGGGCTGAGTGGACGTAGACGATGTCGCCCCCGGCGATGGTGTCGTAGTTCACCATCGCCAGCAGCTTGGCGACGGCGGTGCTGTCGAGGCTGGCGGCATAGGCTTTGGAGCCGTTGAGACCGTTCTCCTCCGCCCCGAAGAATGCAAAGCGAACCGTGTATGGCAAGGTTTGTCCTTTAAGCGCCTCAGCCACTGCCAGTAGGGCTGCGACGCCAGCGCCGTTGTCGGTGGCTCCTTCAGAACCTTTCTTGTCGCCCGTACTGTCGTAGTGGGCGCCGATCAGGATCACCTTGTCACTTGTGCCCTTGAGCTCAGCGATCAGGTTTTGGGAGTTTTTACTGGCGCCGCTTTTGGTGTAGGTGAAGGGTTGGCGTTGCACATCGTAGCCCCAACCGGTCAGATGGTCCTGGATCCATGCCGCGGCACGAGTTTCTGCCTCTGTCCCCGTGGGGCGCGCGCCAATCCCTTCTGCGGTTGAGCTCAACTGCACCAGATACTCATAGGCCTGCTCGGCGGCAGCAGGGGTTTGTGAGTTATTTGTTGATGTGTCGCATCCCGCAAGCAAAGTGGTGATGGCAAACGCCAATGCTCTGTATTTCATACTGCAATCCTTTGTTGTGTATGGTTTTATTTGCGCAGGCAGCATGTACTCGACGCGTGACCGATTCTGTGAACGGGTCGGCATTTGTCAACTGTTGTCAATGAAATGGAGAGAGATGAGGGATTTGTTTCGCGAAACACTTGCGCCTTGGGCCTATCTTGGGATAATTCGCTCCCCTGTTTTCGCGGGTCGATGAAATGCCGAGCCGCGAGCGGTCCCGCTAGGGATCGGACACAAGATGTATTACCCGGATTGATGAAATAACGAGACCATTATGCCTGTGACCCAAGATGTATTTAACGAAGACGGCAAGTTCATGCGCAAGATCCGCAGCTTTGTCCGTCGCGAAGGCCGCCTGACCAAAGGGCAGGAGAAGGCCCTGGAAGAGCTCTGGCCGGTCATGGGCATCGATTTCGAGCCAAAGCAGCTCGATCTGGTCGCACTGTTTGGCCGTGAAGCACCTGTGGTGCTGGAGATCGGCTTTGGCATGGGCGCCTCTCTGGTGGAGATGGCCAAGAATGCCCCCGAGAAAAACTTCATCGGCATTGAAGTGCACTCCCCGGGCGTGGGCGCCTGTCTGGGTACCGCTCAGGAAGCGGGCGTCACCAATCTGAAGGTGATCTGCCACGATGCGGTCGAGGTGCTGGAGCACATGATCCCGAACGGCTCACTCTCCTGCCTGCAGCTCTTCTTCCCGGATCCCTGGCACAAGAGCCGTCACCACAAGCGTCGCATTGTACAGCCTGCGTTTGCCCAGGATATTCGCCAGAAGCTGGCCATCGGTGGCATGTTCCACATGGCGACCGACTGGGAAAACTATGCCGAGCACATGCTGGAAGTGATGAGCGCCGCCGAGGGTTACGAGAACACCTCTGCCACCGGCAACTGGGTGCCTCGTCCGGACTGGCGTCCGCTGACCAAATTTGAACAACGTGGCCACCGTCTCGGCCACGGGGTTTGGGATCTGATTTTCAAGCGTGTCAGCTAAGCTGGCACGTCAACACACCTAGCGTATCAACTAACTTGAGGAGCTATCATGGCCAATCGTAGCCGCCGCCTGCGCAAGAAACTGCGCGTCGATGAATTCCAGGAAATGGGTTTCGACATCAGTTTCAACTTCCCGGTCGGCACTGCCGAAGAGACCATCGATGCGGTAGTCGATGCGATGATCGATGAGGTTGTTGAACCCCGTAAACTGGCTTTTGCCGGCTCCGGTCACCTGGCCTGGGAAGGGATGATCTGCACCCAGCAACTGGGCAAGTGTACCGAAGAAGACCGCGCTGCCGTCAAATCCTGGCTGGAAGGCAAGGGGATGGAAGCCGTGGTCGTTACCGAGCTGTTCGACCTCTGGTACGGTGAACCGGCCTGATACAAGGCTGCCGCATCTGGCGCCTTGTTGTGGGTAACTGAAAAATCCCGCCGCTGGCGGGATTTTTGTCAGTGGGGATGGGATCTCCACCGCTGTTTTAGTCATGGAATCGCTTATTGCTTATGGTGTTGTCATCCGAATTACTGGCCAGCATCCTTGAAGAGGTGCGCCCGTTGCTGGGACAAGGCAAGGTGGCCGACTACATTCCGGCACTGGCTCAGGTACCGGCCGATCGGCTTGGTATCGCAGTCTGTACCGTCGAGGGGGAGCTGTTCACCGCCGGTGACGCTTTTGAACCCTTCTCCATCCAGAGTATCTCCAAGGCCCTGAGCCTGACCCTGGCACTCACCCTCTATCAGGAGGAGGAGATTTGGGCCCGGGTTGGCAAGGAGCCCTCCGGCCAGCCCTTCAACTCGCTGGTTCAGCTCGAGTTCGAGCAGGGGATCCCCCGCAACCCCTTTATCAATGCCGGGGCGCTGGTAGTGAGCGATCTGCTGGAGACCCGCCTCACTGCGCCCCGTCAGCGTACCCTCGAGCTGGTGCGCCGTCTTTCCGGCAATCCGGCCATCATGGCGGATCAGGTGGTCGCCCGCTCCGAATATCAGCACTCTGCCCGCAACGCCGCCATCGCCTATCTGATGAAGGCCTATGGCAACTTCGAAAACGAAGTGGACAAGGTGCTGCAAAGCTACTTCAATGCCTGTGCCATTCGCATGAGCTGCGTCGATCTGGCGCGGGCATTCATCTATCTGGCCAACCGTGGTGTGCCACTGGGCGAGAGCGTGCCACTGTTGCCAGCCCGCACCACCAAGCAGGTCAACGCCCTGCTCGCCACCTGCGGCCTTTATGACGAGGCGGGCGATTTTGCCTATCGGGTCGGCATGCCGGGCAAATCGGGTGTCGGCGGCGGTATCATCGCCCTGATCCCGGGCGAGCTCTGCGTCTGTGTCTGGTCGCCCGAGCTCAACAAAGCCGGTAACTCGCTGGCGGGCACGGCGGCGCTGGAGCTGCTGGCCGAGCGGCTGGGTCGCTCCATTTTTTAACCTTGTTCACTATGAATCGAGAAATCACCATGAAACGACATCTTCGCTTCCTGCAGGCCGCGCTGGCGACCTTACTGCTCTGGTGTGCCCTGCCCGCCGTGGCTGGGGAGTTGCCACCGCTTTCGCTGGCCGATGCCAAGGCCAAACAGGCGGTCATCCTGGATACCCGCGCCAGCTACTTCTATCAGGGGTGGCCGATGGAAGGGGAGAAGCAGGGCGGCCATGTGGCGGGCGCCGAGAACCTCTCAGCCGAGTGGAAATACAGCGATGAAGAGTGGCCAAAGGCGCTCGAGATCAAGGGACTGAAGGCCGATCGTCCGGTTGCCCTCTACGGTGCGTCCCGCGAAGTGGCCGAGGTGGCCCGTCTGCTGCGCAAGCAGGGGATCAAGCAGCTGTTCGAGCTGCAAGGGTGGCAAGCCGCACCGCGCGAGTCGCTGGCACGCTGGCAGCAGCTGGTCTATCCGCGCTGGTTGGCGGATCTGCAAGAGGGCAAGCCAGTTGCCGCGGCGCCCAAGGGCGACTGGAAGCTGTTTGAAGTGGATTGGGGTTCACCCAAGGCCTACCTCATCAGCCACATCCCGGGGGCCGGTTATATCGATACCAACAGCCTCGAAGAGGAGCCGCTGTGGAACAAGGTCTCTGACGAAGCGCTCAAGAAGCTGCTGCTGGATAACGGCATCCGTCACGACACCACAGTGATCCTTTACGGTCGCAACACCATGGCGGCCGCCCGTGCCGCGCACCTGATGATGTATGCGGGGGTGGAAGATGTACGCCTGCTGGACGGTGGTCTGGATGCCTGGTTTATCCAGCACCTGCGCACCGAAACCGGTCTGCCCAACAAATATGAGCCGGTGAAGGAGTTTGGCGTGGCCATTCCCGCTCACCCCGAGTACTACACCACGTTAAGTCAGGCAAAAGAGCTGCTCAAGCAGCCCGATAGCGCACTGGTCAGCGTGCGTACCTGGGACGAGTTTGTCGGCAACACCTCAGGTTACAGCTACATCAAGCCGAAGGGCGATATTCCGGGGGCCAAGTGGGGTCACGGTGGGGTGGATGCCAACAGCATGAGCGACTTCCACAACCCGGACGGCACCATGAAGCCGGCCCGCGAGATCCTCGCCATGTGGGAGCAGTGGAATATCGAGCCAACTCAGCAGGCCGCATTCTACTGCGGTACCGGCTGGCGCGCCTCCGAGGCCTTCTTCTACGCCTGGCTGATGGACTGGAAACGGATCAGCGTCTACGACGGCGGTTGGTATGAGTGGAGTTCCGATCCCAAGAACCCGACCGTGACCGGTGAGCGCCAGCCCGCCAAGTCATGATTGCGCTCTTGCGCTTCAAAGAAGAGGCCGGACAGATGTCCGGCCTTTTTGTATCCGCTCGGGCCTGCGCCAGCCTGCCACTACACTTTGCTGGTGGCTATCAGGTCGATGGAAGGAGTGACTGATGAGACGGATATGGACAGGCCTGCTGGTGGCAGGCGTACTGACACAGGGGGTAATGGCTGCCGAACGGGCTCGTTATCTGGTGCAACTCAAGCCGGGGGCGGAGGCCGCTGTGCTGGCCCAAAGCAAAGGGATGGGGGGCGAGCTGGCCCTGCAACTGCCCGAGCAGCATGCGCTGGCGCTCTGGTTGCCAGCTGCTGCAGCGACAGCGCTGGCGCGCAACCCCAACGTGCTGTGGGTGGAGCCGGATGCCAAGCGTTATGCCAGTGCCGAGACCCTGCCTTATGGCATTCCCATGGTACAGGCGCCACAACTGAGCGATGGTATGGCCGGAGAGGTGCTGGTGTGTATCATTGACTCTGGCTATAGCGGCAATCACCCGGATCTGCCCCATGGGGCGCAGGTGCAGGGTAGTGACAACGCAGGTACAGGCAGCTGGAGCAGTGACGAAAACGGTCACGGCACCCACGTGGCAGGCACCATAGCCGCCATTGGGGGGAACGACATGGGCGTGGTCGGTGTCTTGCCGAATCAGAGTGTCCCGCTGCACATCATCAAGGTGTTTGGCGCCAACGGCTGGGCCTATACCTCCAACCTGGTGGGGGCTCTCAATGCCTGCAAGCAGGGGATGAGCAGTCGTGGCTTTACTCGCATGGTCATCAACATGAGCCTAGGGGGCAATGTGCCCAGCAAGACGGAAGAGCAGGCGTTCAATCAGGCTTACAGCCAGAATGTGTTGAGTGTGGCGGCGGCGGGCAATGCGGGCAACACCAGCAAGTCCTATCCCGCCTCTTACAGCAGTGTGGTGAGCGTGGCTGCTATCGATGGCAGCAAGCAGTTGGCTTATTTCTCGCAACGCAACGATCAGGTGGAGCTGGCGGCCCCCGGTGTTGCTGTGCTGTCGACCGTGCCGAGTGGTTACGCCAGCTACAGCGGTACCTCGATGGCGACCCCTCATGTGGTCGGGGTCGCCACCCTGGCCTGGTCACAGCGGCTGGAGTGCAGCAATGATCAACTGCGCCAGACCCTGCGCAGCAGCGCCCAGGATCTGGGGGCTGTCGGACGGGACAACAGCTATGGCTATGGTCTGGTGCAGGCCAGAGTCGCGGCAGATCGGCTGGCACTTGGCTGTGGTTCCGGTACCGGTAGCAGTGGCAAACCGGGTGGTCGCAAGTAACTGATTTTTGATGGTGATCTCACTTTATTGTGCAAGTTTCCGACTGCCTGCCGGATTGGAGTAGGCTGGATATGACACCCTCGTGGTGAGGGTGAAAGGAGAAGAGTGCGCCTATGAAAAAACTGATGATGATCCTGGTGTGCGCCCTGGGGCTGGTAGCATGCAGCTCCCAATACATCATGAGCACCAAGGATGGCAAGATGATCACCACAGAGAGCAAGCCCAAGCTGGACGAGAGTACCGGTATGTATCGCTATTACGATCATGAAGGGCGTGAGGTGATGATCAATAAAGAAGATGTGACCCAGATCATGGAGCGTTGAGCGCTCATATGCAGTCAGGGCCGCAATATGCGGCCCTTCACATTTTTACCGGCAAATTCCTCCATTTTCTCAGGCAATCGCCCCTCTTTCGCCGCAAATGCGCGTTCGGGTACAGCTTCCGTTATGGTTCGGTCCGTATTATTGCACTCCGTTTTTTATTGGAGGTGTTATGTCCCTGATGTCTATCTGGAATTCCCGTTTTTCCGCGCGCACCCTGCTGGGTGGTGTCTTGCTGGTGGTGGCGTCAGCCAGCCATGCTGGCGATGATCAGTTCACGCTGGGGCGGACTATTTTGCTGGGGGCCGGTGATCATGGTGCGACAATTCCTTTGGTGATTTGCCGTCAGACCAAATATATCAAGGTGAAGGCGGAACGTGATTTGACCCTGGATCGGGTGGTGGTGACCTATGGTGGTGATCGTACCAAAACCATTCGCTTCGATCGGGAGATGAGCAGTGATAAAGAGACCGAGTGGAAATCACTGGGTTCGCGTCGTTGTGTGAAAAAGATCGAAGTGTACGGTAATTCAGAGCGCAGCAAAGCGGGCGTAAAAGTATTCGGCCGTAAATAATCGATGCATTTTGTCTGCACGAACAGATGAGCTAAAAATAATGGCGAGCCGTGGCTCGCCATTATTTTTTATGGTCGGCTTTGCTATTTTTTCGGCCGAAATGGCTTGATGACAGTTTCATCGCACTCGAGATACGGCCCTTCCATCAAATCGATGCAGTAGGGGATGGCGGGGAATACTGCATCCAGACACTCGCGGATCGATTTGGGCTTGCCCGGCAGATTGACGATCAGGGTGTCGTCGCGCAGTCCGGCTGTCTGGCGCGACAGAATGGCGGTCGGCACAAACTTGAGGGATTCGGCCCGCATCAGCTCGCCAAAGCCCGGCATCATGCGATCACACACCGCTTCGGTCGCTTCCGGCGTGACATCCCGCTTGGCCGGGCCGGTGCCGCCTGTGGTGACGATGAGACAACACTGCTCTTCATCCGCCAGCCGGATCAGGGTCGCTTCAATCTGATCCTGTTCATCGGGGATCACCTGATAGACAGGTTCCCACTCCGAGGTCAGATAGGCGTTCAGGGTGTCGATGATGGCCTTGCCGGAGAGGTCTTCATAGATACCCGCGCTGGCGCGATCGCTGACGGTGACGATACCGATTTTTGCCTTGCTCATGGTCTGCTCTTGAATGTCCGATAAAAGTGGCAATTAAAATAACATAATCAGTGGGATATGTTAAACCGTCAGGAGATGACGCGGGTCGGTGAGGGAAGAATAAAGTGTCGAATGAAGCAAAATAAGGCCACCCGGATTTTTATTTGCAATAAAAAACAGAAAATCACAACCTAAAATGTATAAGTGTTTATCTCGCCTGAATTAAAAACAATCGCTTGTTTCCAAACACAATTAAAATAGATAGACACCCTCGTAGTGACCATTGTCCGGTTTAGTCCCCAGTGGATGGATTGAACCCTTTTTAGCCGCGTCGTATATACAGATTCATATGGCTGGGACGTGATGGTGTGGTACCGCAGTGTGTTGCCAGCAATAGTCGCCAAGGAGGGCATATGGAGTTGCCTGATTTTGACACCCTGAAGGAGTTGGCCGCGAGAGAGCCTTCCCGGCTGGATGCGATCCTGGAGCAGCAGATCGACCAGTTGATGGCCCGTGCGAGCCCCGATCAGCAGCGCCGTCTGCGCGGATTGCAGTTCAAGATTGATGGTCAGCGTCGGCTGGCTAAAAACAATCTAGACAGCTGTATCCGGATTGCCAACATGATGCGGGAATCCTTTTATCTGATGCGCAGCGAAATGATCCAGTTCAGAGAAGAGGGAGAGCCTCCGCCTGAAAACGATGGCAGTGGTAAAATAATCCGTCTGGCGGACTATCGACGTCGTAAATAATCTGCAAGAAACTCCTTGGTTGATATTTCAGCCAAATCGGTGAGGTCATAATAAAGGGAATTGCTGACGACCTGATTGTTATGGTTTTTAATGTTGGTCGTAATGTATTTGTGATGTAATCTCTTTTATCCTTCTTGTAATAAATTATTAGTCAGGTTGTGATTGAGGTGGATGAATAACGGTAAAAGTTAGGCTAATATGGCCGAAATTTTTATTGCTACGACTCGAAGGGATTATGAGAAGTATCACACCAAGACGGGTGTTGTCGCGGGAGCAACAGACAGAGATCACCCGCATTATCGTCAAGGTGGGTCAGTTGTTGGCCCAGTTCGGGGCGGAGAGCCGGATCATCGAACAGACCACGGTGCGACTGGGGATGGCGCTGGGGTTGGAGAGTGTCGAAATGGCTATCTCGTCGAGCGCCATTGTGCTCACCAGTCTCTATCAGGGCAGCTGTGTCACCACCACTCGGCGGGTGCGCGAGCATGGCATCAACATGCAGGTGGTGTGCGAGATCCAGCGGATCTGCATCATGGCGGAGAAAGAGCTGATCGGTGCCCGTGAAGTGCGCCAGCGGCTCGAGGCCATCGCCCCCTTTCACTATCACCCCTGGCTGGTGGTCCCCATGGTAGGGCTCTCTTGCGGCGCCTTCAGCCTGCTGTTTGGCGGTGACTGGCCCATCTTCCTGGTGACCTGTTTCTCGTCTGCCGTGGCGATGCGGGTGCGCCAGCTGATGGCCCGCCATCACCACAGCCCGCTCATCAACTTTGCCGCCACCGGCTTTATTGCCACCTTGCTCTCCTCCAGCGCCACCTTCTTTAACTGGGGTGACCAGCCCTATCTCGCCATGGCGGCCAGCGTGCTGCTGCTGGTGCCGGGCTTTCCGCTGATCAATGCCGTCTCCGACATGGTGAAGGGCTACTTCAACATGGGGCTGGCCCGCTGGGGGACCGCGACCCTGCTGACCATCAGCGCTGCCATAGGTATCATTTTGGCCATGTCGGTCACCGGGATCTGGGGGTGGAAAGTATGATGGATTTGCTCTGGCTACTGGCCAAGGATGCCTTCTGGTCCTCCATTCCAGCGGTGGGGTTTGCCATGCTGTTCAACGTGCCGCCACGGATGCTGAAGTATTGCGCCATGGGCGGCGCACTGGCCCACAGCTTGCGTACCCTGCTGATCCACTACGGCATGCCCATCGAGTGGGCGACGCTGGCGGCAGCGACCACGGTCGGCTTTGTCTGCGTCTATTGGTCGCGCCGTCTGCTGGCGCCGCGTCCGGTGTTCAGCGTTGCCTCCATCATTCCGATGATCCCGGGCAGTTATGCCTTCAAGACCATGATTGCGGTGGTAGAGCTCAACATCAACGGCGTGACCATGGAGTTGATCCAGAGTGCGGTGGAGAACGGCCTCAAGGCGCTCTTTATCGTCGGTGCCCTCAGTTTCGGTTTGGCGATCCCCTCTCTGGTCGTGTACCGTAACCGCCCCATAATCTGACAGACGGTGAGAGGCCCCATGAAGATTTCCATGATTGCCGCCATGGCCCACGACAGGGTGATCGGCAAGGACAACCAGATGCCCTGGCATCTGCCTGCCGATCTGGCCCACTTCAAGCGTGTCACCCTCGGTAAAACGGTATTGATGGGGCGCAAGACCTTTGAATCCATCGGTCGACCGCTGCCCGGACGGCGCAATCTGGTGATCAGCCGCAATCCCGACTATCAGGCTGAGGGCATTGAGGTGGTGGGCTCCGTCGAGGCGGCGCTGGCGCTGTTGGCAGGCAGCTCGGTGGAGGAGTTGATGGTGATCGGTGGTGGTCATCTCTATGCCGAGATGTTGCCGAGCGCGGATTGTCTCTACCTGACCCGCATCGATCTGGCGGTGGAGGGGGATACCCGCTTCCCCGCTTTTGACGATGGCCAGTGGCAACGGATTGAGTGCGAGAGCCATCCTGCCGATGAGAAGAACCCGCATCCCTATAGCTTCGAGACCTGGCAGCGCCGCTGACGGACGAATGCTAATGGGCAAATAACAACAAGGGCATCTTCGGATGCCCTTGTTGTTCTGTTGGGTTTTCAAGACGGAATTAGATGCCTGAGCCGTCGTTCTCGCCATTTTCCTCGTGCAAACCGCATTCGCGCTTGAGGCCGAAGAAGCGGGTCTGCTCCTCGCTCATGCCCGGCTCCCACTTGGCGGTGGTGTGGACATCGCCCACCGAGAGATAACCCTGCTCCCACAGCGGGTGGTAGGGGAGGTCGAACTCTTTGAAGTAGTAGAAGACATCCTTGTTGCTCCAGTCGATCACCGGCAGGAACTTGAAGCGGCCGCGCTGGATGCCCAGCACCGGCAGCTTGCCACGGCTGCCAGACTGCTCCCGGCGCAGGCCGGAGAACCAAGTCTGGGCCCCCAGCTCACGCAGGGCGCGGTCCATCGGCTCCACCTTGTTGAGCTGGTTGTAGCGGGTGATCCCCTCCACGCCCTGCTCCCACAAGAGGCCAAATCGCGCCTCCTGCCAGGCTGGGCTGAGCTCGGCCCGGTAGATCTTCAGGTTGAGCGCGAGGCGCTCGGTCAGCTCGTCGATGAAACGGTAGGTTTCGGGGAACAGATAACCGGTATCGGTCAGCACCACGGGCACGTCGGCCCGCTCGCGGCTTACCAGATGGAGCATCAGCGCCGCCTGAATGCCGAAACTGGATGAGAGCACATGCTCCCCCGGCAGATTGGCCAGGGCCCAGCGCACCCGCTCGGGGGCACTCATGGTATCCAGCTCCCGGTTGAGGGGCGCGAGTGCCTCGACTTGCTCCTCACGGCCGAGGGCCAGCAGCGCCTGCAGGTCAAGGCGGCCATCTTCAGTGACATTAAGCGGCTGATTAAGCGGCATAGAAGTCCCTCGCGGAGTCGATGACCGGGGCTATGATGCCGGCGCGAATGACGAAGTCACCGAAGCACTCGCCAGCGTGGCGATCTTTGGCCCAGCGGCCGATAAGCACGTCGAGTTCGGCCAAAATCTGCGGCTCGGTGATGTTCTCCTGATAGAGGCGCGGAATGCGGGTCCCCTCCAGATTGCCCCCCAGATGGAGGTTGTAGCGGCCGGGCGCCTTGCCCACCAGACCCACTTCCGCCAGCATGGCGCGGCCGCAGCCGTTGGGGCAGCCGGTGACCCGGAAGATGATGGCGTCATCCGCCAGCCCATGCTTGGTGAGCAAGCCCTCGATGTCGGTGACAAACGCTGGCAGCATGCGCTCCGCCTCGGCCATCGCCAGCGGGCAGGTGGGCAGGGCCACACAAGCCATGGACTGCTTGCGCTGCTCGCTCACGCCGTCATCCAGCAGGCCGTACTGGCGCGCCAGCCCCTCGATGCGGGCCTTCTCGCTGGCAGGTACCCCGGCGATGATCAGGTTCTGGTTGGCGGTCAGGCGAAAATCCCCCTGATGCACCTTGGCGATCTCCAGCATGCCGGTTTTGAGCGGCTTGCCCGGGAAGTCCAGCAGGCGGCCATTCTCGATAAACAGGGTGAGGTGGTGCTTGCCGTCGATCCCCTCGACCCAACCGAAGCGATCGCCCCGGCTGGTGAACTCATAGGGGCGAACCGGCCCGAACTGGATGCCGGCGCGGCTCTCCACCTCGGCCTTGAAGGCCTCGACACCGACGCGCTCGAGGGTGTACTTGGTCTTGGCGTTCTTGCGGTTGACCCGGTTGCCCCAGTCGCGCTGGGTGCTGACCACGGCGGCCGCCACCTCCAGCACGTGGGAGAGCGGAATAAAGCCAAAGTCGCTCGCCTTGCGCGGGTAGGTGCTGGTGTCGCCGTGGGTCATGGCGAGGCCCCCGCCCACCAGCACGTTGAAGCCAACCAGCTTGCCATGCTCGGCAATGGCCACGAAGTTGAGATCGTTGGCGTGGATATCCACGTCGTTGTGAGGCGGGATCACCACAGTGGTCTTGAACTTGCGCGGCAGGTAGTTGGAACCCAGGATCGGCTCTTCGTCACCCCCCAGCTTCTCGCCGTCCAGCCAGATCTCCACGTAGGCGTGGGTCTTGGGCAGCAGGTGCTCGGAGATCTTCTTGGCCCACTCGTAGGCCTCCTGATGCAGCTCGGACTCCACCGGGTTGCTGGTGCAGAGCACGTTGCGGTTTACATCGCCTGCGGTGGCGATGGAGTCGATGCCGGTGCTGTTGAGGGTCTGGTGCATCAGCTTGATGTCGCGCTTCAATACCCCGTGGAACTGGAAGGTCTGTCGGGTGGTAAGGCGGATGCTGCCGTACAGGCTGTGCTCTTCGGCGAACTTGTCGATGATTTGCCACTGGGCCGGGGTGATGATCCCACCCGGCAGGCGGGCACGCAGCATGACGTTGTGCAGCGGCTCCAGCTTCTGGGCGGCGCGCTCCGGGCGGATGTCGCGGTCATCCTGCTGGTACATGCCGTGAAAGCGGATCAGCTGGAAGTTGTCGCCGTTAAAGCCGCCGGTGAGCGGGTCCTGCAGATCTTGCTCTATGGTGCCGCGCAGGAAGTTGCTCTCGCGCTTGAGGCGCTCGTTGTCGGCCAGCGGCCCTTCGACCGGTCCCGCTTTTGGGTGAGAAAGAGGTTGTTTGCTCATCAATAGACATCCCTTTGATAACGTTTGGCACGACGCAATTCGCTCAAATACTCTTCTGCTTCCTCACGGCTCTTGTGGCCGTGTTCGGCAATCACTTCCAGCAGGGCCTCCTGCACATCCTTGGCCATCTGGTTGGCGTCACCACACACATAGAAGTGAGCACCTGCTTCCAGCCACTGATAGAGCTCAAGCCCGGCCTCGCGCAGGCGGTCCTGCACATAGATCTTGTTGGCCTGATCCCGGCTGAAGGCCAGGGAGATCTTCGACAGCAGCCCCGATTTCACATAACGCTGCCACTCCACCTGATAGAGGAAATCCTGGGTAAAGTGGGGGTTGCCGAAGAAGAGCCAGTTCTTGCCTTCCGCGCCCTGAGCTTCCCGCTCCTGCATAAAGGCGCGGAACGGGGCGATGCCGGTGCCTGGGCCCACCATGATGACGGGTGTGTCGGGATTGGCGGGCAGGCGGAAGTTGTCGTTGTGCTCCACGAATACCCGCACCTCGCCATCCTCAATCAGCCGATCCGCCAGATAGGAGGAGGCGGCGCCAGAGCGCACAGTGCCATCTTCCTGCGGGTAACGTACCACACCGACGGTCAGGTGCACCTCCTCTTCCACTTCGCTCTGGGCGGAGGCGATGGAGTAGAGGCGCGGGGTGAGGGGGCGCAGCAGGCCAACCAGCTGCTCGGCAGTGAGCGCGGTCGGGAAGCGTTTCAGCACATCCACCACCTGAGCGGAGGCCACCAGTGCATTGACCTGGGCCTTGTCACCGGCCAAGTCTTTCAGCGCCGCGTTGTCCGATATGTCAGCGAGTCCTGTGATAAAGCCGCCGTGCAGCCGGGTCAGTTCGAAGTGACTGGTCAGGGCGGCGCGCAAGGTGCCGTGGGCCGTGGCTTCATCACCAGAGAGGCCGGTCAGGGCCAGCAGTTCGCCCACCAGTTCGGCGTCATTGTCGAACCAGACACCGAGGGCATCTCCCGGCTGATAGGTGAGGCCGGAGTCGGTCAGATTGATCTCGATATGGCGGATATCCTTGGTGGAATCCCGGCCGGTGATCTTCTGATTGACCGACAGGCGGGCAGGGAAGGGATTCTCCTTGCTGTACTGGCTGTGGCCAACCGCCTGCTGCACAGCGCTTGTCACGCTGCTGCTGGCCGTACCGGCGGAGAGGGTCGCGGCAATGGCATTGAGTGCCTGTTCGCTCCAGCTCTTGGCGGCATCCTGATAATCCACATCGAGGCTGGCGAGCTCATAAATGCGCTCGGCTCCAGCGCTGGCGAGGAAGTTGTCAAAATCTTTGCCGGTTTGGCAGAAAAATTCGTAGGAGCTGTCACCCAGCCCCAGCACCGCGAACTTGAGGCCGTCCAGCTTGCCGATCTTGCCTTTTTTAAGCTGCTCGAACAGGTCGACGGCGCTCTCCGGCGGTTCACCCTCCCCGTAAGTGCTCACTACCACCAGCAGGTGGCTCTCTTTCTTGAGCTGCTTGGGTTTGTAGTCGGCCATCGATGCGAGGGTGACCGGTAGACCGCGGGCCTCGGCCTGCGCTTTGATGGCACTGGCTACACCTTTGGCGTTGCCGGTCTGGGAGCCGTAGAGAATGGTCAGGCTGCCGCTGGGCGCCGCGACTTCTGCGCCGGCGGTCGCAACGGGCTGGACGCCCGCTTGGGAGAGGCCGTAGAGATATCCGCTCACCCAGGCCAGTTGCTGGGTATTGAGGGTCGAGAGTACCTGGCCCAGCTGACGTTGCTGCTCGTCAGAGAGGGGGGAGAGGTTGAATGGGGAATCCTTCAATTGCATCACACGCGTCTTCCATGGTCTGATTTTTGGCCAGATTAAAGGGCGTTTTGGATAACAACAAAGAATAAAAATATCTTCTTTATTCCATTATTGAATTTATAAAGTGATTTGGCGGTAAAGGAGATAGAAAAACGCCCCGCAGTCGCGGGGCGTTTTTATGGGCTATCACGCTTGGGATTGACCCAAGGGATGTAGCTAACTTCTGCGGGCCTTATTTCTGCGGACGCAGGGCAGGGAACAGAATAACGTCACGGATGGTGTGGCTGTTGGTGAACAGCATGACCAGACGGTCGATACCGATACCCTGACCGGCCGTCGGCGGCAGGCCGTGTTCCAGTGCGGTGACGAAGTCTGCGTCGTAGAACATGGCTTCGTCGTCGCCAGCTTCTTTCTGATCAACCTGATCCTGGAAGCGCTTGGCCTGATCTTCTGCATCGTTCAGCTCGGAGAAGCCGTTGGCCAGCTCGCGGCCACCGATGAAGAATTCGAAGCGGTCGGTTACGTCCGGGTTCACGTCGTTGCGGCGAGCCAGCGGAGAAACGGCAGCCGGGTACTCGGTGATGAAGGTCGGTTGCAGCAGCATGTGCTCCACGGTCTCTTCGAAGATCGCGGTGATCACGTGGCCCAGTTCCCATCCCTTCATCAGCTCGATGTGCAGACGCTTGGCAACGGCCTTGGCGCTCTCCAGGGTAGCCAGATCGTCCAGAGTTACGTCCGGGTTGAACTTCAGGATGGACTCGACCATGGTGAGGCGCTGGAACGGCTGACCGAAATCGATGGTCAGGCCCTCTTCGCCCTCTTTGGCGTAACGGATCTTGGTGTCGCCCAGAATGTCTTGCGCCAGGGTGCGCAGCAGCTCTTCGGTCAGGTCCATCAGATCGATGTAGTCGGCGTAGGCCATGTAGAACTCGATCATGGTGAACTCGGGGTTGTGACGAACCGAGATACCTTCGTTACGGAAGTTGCGGTTGATCTCGTAGACACGCTCGAAACCACCGACCACCAGACGCTTCAGATAGAGCTCCGGAGCGATACGCAGGTACATGTCGATGTCCAGCGCATTGTGGTGAGTGACGAACGGACGCGCGGAGGCACCACCCGGGATGACTTGCATCATCGGGGTTTCCACTTCCATGAAGCGCTTTTCGTTGAAGAACTTGCGGATACCGGCAACCACCTGGGTGCGGATCATGAAGGTCTTGCGGGACTCTTCGTTGGCGATCAGATCCAGGTAGCGCTGGCGGCAGCGAGCTTCCTGGTCGGTCAGGCCTTTGTGCTTCTCGGGCAGCGGACGCAGCGCCTTGGTCAGCAGGCGGATATCGGAAACGTGAACGGAGAGCTCACCGGTCTGGGTCTTGAACAGGGTACCTTCGACACCCACGATGTCGCCCAGATCCCACTTCTTGAACTGCTCGTTGTAGAAACCTTCCGGCAGGTCGTCACGGGTGACGTAGACCTGGATCTTGCCGGCCATGTCCTGCAGGGTGGCGAAAGAAGCCTTGCCCATGATCCGGCGGGTCATGATGCGACCGGCAATCTTCACCCGTTTACCCAGGCTCGTCAGCTCCTCGGCGCTTTTGTCGTCGAACTCTGCGTGCAGATCGCCAGAGAGGCTGTCGCGACGGAAGTCGTTGGGGAAAGGATTACCCTGGGCGCGCAGGGCGGCCAGCTTGGAACGACGCTCGGTCATCTCGTTGTTGAGTTCGAGAGTTTGGTCGACTTCCGGAGTGATGGTTTGTTCAGACATGGTGATTCCTGCTTGTTTACAGACCTGATTTCAGGCTGGCTTCGATAAACTTGTCCAAGTCACCGTCGAGCACCGATTGGGTATTACGGGTTTCGACGCCGGTGCGCAGATCCTTGATACGGGAGTCATCCAGCACATAGGAACGGATCTGGCTGCCCCAACCGATATCAGACTTGGTCTCTTCCAGGGCTTGTTTCTCAGCGTTCTGCTTCTGAATTTCCAGCTCGTAGAGCTTGGCTTTCAGCTGCTTCATACACTGGTCTTTGTTTTTGTGCTGGGAACGGTCGTTCTGGCACTGTACCACGACACCGGTCGGAACGTGGGTAATACGCACCGCGGATTCGGTTCGGTTAACGTGCTGACCACCGGCACCGGAGGCACGGTAGACGTCGATCCGCAGATCCGCCGGGTTGATCTCGATATCGATATCGTCGTCGATCTCGGGGTAGACGAACACAGAACAGAAGGAGGTGTGACGGCGGCCACCGGAATCGAACGGAGACTTGCGAACCAGACGGTGTACGCCGGTTTCGGTACGCAGCCAGCCGAACGCATATTCGCCGGTGAACTTGATGGTGGCGGATTTGATACCAGCCACGTCGCCTTCGGAGCATTCAATCAGCTCGGGCTTGTAGCCGTGGGCATCGCCCCAGCGCAGGTACATGCGCAGTACCATGTTGGCCCAATCCTGTGCTTCGGTACCACCGGAGCCGGATTGAATATCGATATAGCAGTCGGAGCCGTCGTGCTGACCGGAGAACATGCGGCGGAACTCGAGATCCACCAGCTTGGCTTCCAGTTGTTCGGATTCGGCGATGGCTTCGTTGAAGGTCTCTTCGTCTGCCCCTTCCACGGCCAGGCTCACCAGCATCTCGACGTCATCCACGCCCTGGGTCAGGGTGTCGATGGTGCCGACCACGTTTTCCAGCGCGACGCGCTCTTTGCCCAGCGCCTGTGCGCGCTCGGGCTCATTCCATACGTCCGGCTGTTCCAGCTCGGCGTTGACCTCTTCTAGACGCTCTTTCTTGGCGTCATAGTCAAAGGTACCCCCTAAGAAGCTCGGTCCGCTCAGACAGCTCCTTAAGTTTATTTAATACGGGATTAACTTCGAACATCGTGAAAACTCTCAGGGTCGATGTGATTTAAAAACGGGATATTCTAGCCAATTGTGGAAGGAATAAACAGGGTTGCCTTGGCTTGTGCGGCTCATGCCGTCAATTTCTGGTGCACTTTTCTCCACCTCGGTAGAAAATATCGCCCGCAGACCCATTTTCAGGTTCAGTTTTGGCCATTCGGGTCGCTAATGACTACGTGTAGTGTTGTGCAATTTAGGGAAAAACCCGCTCCTCACCTCAATAAGAAGAACACATGATGAAAAACCTGTCACTCAAGCAGAAGATACTGTTGTCAGTGGTGATCGCCCTTTCGTTGGTGATTTTGTTGCTCTCCTGGCAGAGCTATAGCAGCCAGAAGTCCCTGTTGCTGCAAGGCAGCCAGGAGCAGTTGCAACGGCTGGGTACCCAGCAGGCCGAGCGTGTCAGCGACTGGCTCGCCGCCCGTCGCGACGTGATCCAGGCGCTCGGCAACAAGGCCGGTGCCGAACCCCTCAATGCCTTGCAACAGGCACAAGTTTCCGGCCGTTTCCAGCTCACCTATTTCGGTGAGAGCAGCGGCAAGATGAATGACTCCGATCCCTCCATCAACCGCGATGGCTACGACCCGCGCTCCCGTGGCTGGTATCAGGAGGCGATGAGCAAAGGTGGCCTGATTGTCACCAAACCCTATCTCGACGTGGCTTACAACATCATGGTGGTGACCCTGGCCCAGCCGGTTTCTGGCGGGGTAGTCGGTGGTGACCTCTCCATCGCTTCGCTGGTGGAAGACGTGACCAAGATGCAGCTGCCTGCCGACGGTTTCGCCATCATGATGCACAAGGATGGCACCATCATCGCCTACAAGGATGCCGCCAAGGCGATGAAACCGGCCACCGAGATCGACAACGATCTGACCAATGCGCTGATCGAGCAGAGCAAGGCCAGCAACGGTCTGGTGGCGGCCTACTTCGACAACGAAGGACGTGACAAGCTGCTGTGGGCGGCTGATATCCCTGACACGGATTGGGAGCTGGTGCTGGTGCTGGACAAGGCCGCGCTGGAAGCGCCGCTCTCCTCCCTGCTGATGACCCAGCTGGGGATGGCGCTGCTGGTGCTGGTGGGCAGCATCCTCGCTATCTCCTGGCTGGTCAGCATGCTGCTTGGCCCGCTAACCAAGGTCTCCCAGGCACTGGCCCGCATTGCCGATGGTAACGGCGATCTGACCCAGCGCATCAAGATCGACGCCAACGACGAAGTGGGCCAACTGGCCAACAGCTTCAACCGTTTCGTCGGCAGCCAGCATCAGCTGATCGGTAATATCCGTCAGCTGGCCAACGAGTTGAACGCCGATGCCGAGCGCAGTCTGGTGACCAACCAGGCCGCGGTGGACGAGCTGCAGCGTCAGCAGCAGGAGGTGACCATGGTCGCCACTGCGGTCACCGAGATGGCGAGCGCCACCATGGAGATCGCCGGCAACGCCGAGAACACCGCCGCCGCTGCCCAGCAATCTGCCCAGAGCAGTGAGCAGGGCAAGATGCTGGTCAACAAGACCCGCCAGTCCATCAATGGTCTGGCCGAAGAGGTAGGGCAGGCGACCGAGGTGATCGGCGAGCTGAGCCGCCACGCGCAGGCGATCACCAGCATCCTCTCCACCATTCAGGGGATTGCCGAGCAGACCAACCTGCTGGCACTGAACGCAGCCATCGAAGCGGCTCGCGCCGGTGAGCAGGGTCGTGGTTTTGCGGTGGTCGCTGACGAGGTGCGGGTGCTGTCGCGCCGTACCCAGGACTCCACCCAGCAGATCCAGTCCACCATCGAGACCCTGCAACAGACCACCGCCCGCGCGGTGAGCCTGATGCAGACCAGTCAGGGGCTGGCGGACAACAGCGTGCAGGATGCGGATCAGGCGGTGCGCGCACTGGAAGAGATCACCAGTGCCATCTCCCTCATCTCCGACATGGCGGGCCAGATCGCCACTGCCGCCGAGGAGCAGACCCAGGTGACCGGCGAGATCACCCAGAACACCACCGCCATCAAGGATGTGAGTGACGAGATCACCGCCGCCGCCATGCGCGATCTGGATCAGGCCCAGAGTCTCAAGGGACGGGCAGCTGACCTTAACCAGCAGGTGTCGACCTTTATCCTGTAAGGTGCAACTCTCGGCCTGTTCCGGCTGAGATAAAAAAGCCCCGCCCTCTGTCGAGTGCGGGGCTTTTTGTTGTTCGGGGAAGTGCGGGATATAGGGATTCCGGGTTGCTCGCGGGTCACCCTGGTGGCGGATACGAGCCCCGGCTCTGCCTGCGTCACCTGGCGAGTCGATAACAAACAAAGAGCCCACCGAAAGGTGGGCTCTGATCATATACGTCTGACGGAAAGGGAATTACAGGAATGGCATCGCCATAAACAGCTTGATCACCATGGCGTTGATGATGTCGATAAAGAAGGCGCCCACCATGGGCACCACCAGAAACGCCAGGTGGGAGGGACCGAAGCGCTGGGTGATGGCCTGCATGTTGGCGATGGCGGTCGGGGTGGCCCCGAGGCCAAAGCCGCAGTGACCTGCCGCCAGCACGGCTGCATCATAGTTGCTGCCCATGACCCGGAAGGTGACGAAGATGGCGTAGAGCGCCATTGCCACGGTCTGGGCGGCCAGCAGAATGAAGATGGGCAGGGCCAGGCTGGCCAGATCCCACAATTTCAGGCTCATCAGTGCCATGGCGAGGAACAGCGACAGGCTGACGTTGCCCAGCAGGGAGACCTCGCGATCGCTCACCTCATGCCAGTTCAGCAGGGTCAGGACGTTGCGCAGCAGCACGCCGACAAACAGCACGCAGACAAAGATCGGCAGCTCGAAGGCGCCCCCTTTGAGAGAGGCCGAGAGCAGCTCGCCACCCTTGAGGCTGATGGCTATCAATGCCAGCGTTTCGATAACGCTGAAAGTGGTGAGGGGGCGCTCCATATCTGGCATTTCGAAGCCCTGGGGGGCCTCATCCTGATTGTGCTCCTCACCGGGCACCTGCACTTTCTTCACCAGATAGCGAGCCACCGGGCCACCGATCAGGCCGCCCAGCACCAGACCGAAGGTGGCGCAGGCGATGGCGAGTTCGGCAGCGGATTGCACGCCGTATTTCTCGGAGAAGGTGGCACTCCAGGCCGCCCCGGTGCCGTGGCCGCCGGAGAGAGTGATGGAGCCGGCCAGCAGCCCCATATGGGGATCCAGACCGAGCAGGGTCGCCAGACCGACACCCAGACTGTTCTGCACCAGCAGCAGGCCGGTGACCACCATCAGGAAGGTAACCACCGCCTTGCCGCCGCGTTTCAGGCTGGCGAGATCGGCGGAGAGACCGATGGAGGCGAAGAAGGCCAGCATCAGCGGGGTTTGCAGGCTGGTATCAAATTGCAGCTCCATCTGCAGGGTGGAGCGCAGCAGCAGCAGTACCAGCGCGACCACCAGGCCGCCGGCTACCGGTTTGGGGATGTTGAAGGTACGCAGCAGCCCGACTCGGGTAACCAACACCCGGCCAAGCAGCAATACCAGAGTGGCAGCGACCAGCGTTGCGTAGGAATCAAGTTGTAACATTCAGTACTCCCATGTTGATTGGCTGTGTCTTTCATAGCAAAAGACTTACAGATTCAGCCGGGATGAAAACAGTGTGGCTCATGCGCCAACAAAGAAGGGGAAACATCTCCCCGCCCCAGGAAAGATGGGGCTTGTGCGGGCCTGAAATGCTCAGGCATCCAGATGAGATTTTAGTAAAATTCGGCGGATTGTAGCAAAAAGCATCGTTTAATTCCATCTTTGTCGTATTAATGCTCGTTTTAGTGGTTTATTGTGACATTTAGCACTATGTAGGTAGAGGGCAGAAAAGCCGAAAAGGGTGCATGGAACGGCTGTCATTTGGGGCGCCAGTCTCTATAATTCGCCGGTTTCCGCTGCACGCAGAGGCGCTGGCGGGCGTTGACATTGTGGTTCACTCCGACATGGTTCATGTTCCGGCGGTGTTCACTTCATCAAGAGGAGAGGGTGTGAAGAAGTCTATCTACATTGCCTACACAGGCGGCACCATTGGGATGCAGCGTTCCGATCACGGCTACGTGCCGATGGCGGGCTTTATGGAAGACTGTCTGGCGCGGATGCCCGAGTTTCACCGCCCCGAGATGCCGGATTACCATATCCACGAATATGCGCCCCTCATCGACTCCTCCGACATGACCCCGGCGGACTGGCAGCGTATCGCCGAGGATATTCGCGACAACTACGAGAAATACGATGGCTTCGTGATCCTGCATGGTACCGACACCATGTCGTTCACCGCCTCGGCGCTCTCTTTCATGCTGGAAGATCTGCACAAGCCGGTCATCATCACCGGCTCCCAGATCCCGCTGGCCGAGCTGCGCTCCGACGGTCAGCAGAACCTGCTCAACGCCCTCTATATCGCGGCCAACTACCCGATCCACGAGGTGACGCTGTTCTTCAACAACCAGCTCTATCGCGGCAACCGCAGCAAGAAGGTGCACGCCGACGGCTTCCACGCCTTCGACTCCCCCAACTATCCACCGCTGCTAAATGCCGGGATCGCCATCTCGCTGGAAGCGGGTGAGCTGGGTGTGCCCTCCGCGCGGCCGCTGGTGCTGCACGACATCACCCCCCAGCCCATCGGCGTGGTGACCCTCTATCCGGGGATCTCCAGCGAGGTGATCGCCAACATCCTGCAACAGCCGGTGAAGGCGCTGATCCTGCTCTCGTTCGGGGTGGGCAATGCGCCGCAAAACCCGGCCATGCTGGCGCTGCTCTCCGAGGCTTCGGCCCGCGGCGTCATCATCGTCAACCTGAGCCAGTGCCTGCACGGCAAGGTCAATATGGGGGGCTATGCCACCGGCAACGCCCTGTCGCGGGCCGGGGTGATCTCGGGCTTTGATATGACCGCCGAAGCGGCGCTCACCAAGCTGCACTTCCTGCTGAGCCAGGACTTGCCCTCCCACCGCATTCGCGAGTTGATGCAGCAATCCCTGCGTGGTGAGCTGACCCCCTGAGAAACTGTCCATGACCTTACTGCGAAGCCGTGATCAAGGCTCATGTGCTGCTCGGAATCCTCATGTATGCGTATACACTCCGGTTCCTGCGCTGCTCTTCACCTTGCTGACGCCTTCTCGCGACAGGTCGTGAACAGCTTCTGACCTCCCTACCATGGGGGAGAGGGGATAGATCGAGGTGGCGAGGTTTGCCATGAAGATCGCCGGCAGGTGGCCCGTTCACTGTTCGCAGGTGCGAGCCTGCTCCCTTCTCCCCCTAGCGGGAGAAGGGTTGGGGATGAGGGGGATGAGTCACCCGGCATCGATAGGAAAAAAGAGGGGAGCCATAATGGCTCCCCTCTTTGCTGTGGCCGCCGCGAGCGGCCTGCCGAGTCAGGTTCAATGGTTAAGGTCGACCCGCACTATCTCTTCCTCGTCGCGATACTGACGCTTGAGCTCGCTCTTGCTCTTCATCACGATCTCGCCGTCACGACCTATGTTCATGTGCTCGGGATTGTCGATGTGCATCGCCTGCCAGGCCATCACGGCTTGCAGGGAGGTGGCCTTCTGCTCGTCGGTCAGGGGCTTGCCATCGGGCCACTTGCCCAGCTCGACTGCGGTCTTGAGCCGCTCGTACACCTCTGCGGGCATCTGCCTGATTGCTTGCAAAAACTCACCCTGTTGAAACGACATTCGACCTCTCCTTGAACTATTGAGCCATAAACTGCGGGGTTAGCCCGGCAGATCCTGGCGGGCTGTGCAGGTAAACCCTATCGGGGTCTATGCAGGTAGATCCTGGCGGACTACGCCAGCCATCTGCTCCATCACCCTCACTACCTGACAACTGTACCCGAACTCGTTGTCATACCATACGTAGAGCACGCAGTGATCCCCCTCGGCGATGGTCGCCTGGGAGTCAACGATGCCCGCATAACGGGAACCTACCATGTCGGAGGAGACCAGCTCGGTGCTGGCGCTGAAGTCGATCTGGCGATGGAGGGCCGAGCTTAGCGCCATCTGCTGCAGATAGGCGTTGAGGCTCTCCCGATCGGTGGCCTGCTCCAGCGACAGATTGATAATCGCCAGCGAGACGTTGGGGGTCGGTACCCGGATGGCGTTGCCGGTCAGCTTGCCCTTGAGCTCGGGCAGCGCCTTGGCCACCGCCTTGGCGGCGCCGGTGCTGGTCATCACCATATTGAGGGCCGCGCTGCGACCGCGGCGCTCGCCTTTGTGGTAGTTGTCGATGAGGTTCTGATCGTTGGTGTAGGAGTGGACCGTCTCCACGTGGCCGTGGCGGATGCCGAACCGCTCCTGCATTACCTTGAGCACCGGGGTGATGGCGTTGGTGGTACAGGAGGCGGCGGAGATGATCCTGTCATCCGGGCCTATCACCTCATGGTTGACCCCGAACACCACGTTCTTCATCTCCCCTTTGCCGGGGGCAGTCAGCAGCACCTTGCCGGCACCGCGTGCTTTCAGGTGTTCGGAGAGGCCTGCCTCGTCACGCCATACCCCGGTGTTGTCGACGATCAGCGCATCGTGAATGCCGTAGGCGGTGTAGTCGATGTCGGCCGGGCTATTGGCGTAGATCACCTGAATGAAGGTGCCGTTGGCGATGATGGCGCTGCGCTCCACATCCACCTCGATGGAGCCGTTGAAGGGGCCGTGCACCGAGTCGCGGCGCAGCAGGCTGGCGCGTTTCTCCAGATCCCCGTTGCGACCACCGCGTACCACGATGGCGCGCAGACGCAGCGGATTGGCAGCGCCGGTGCGCTCGATCAGCAGGCGGGCTAGCAGGCGGCCGATACGGCCAAAGCCGTAGAGCACCACGTCGGTCGGTTGCGGCATCTGGTTGCGGCCAAGGGCCGGTGCCAGTCGCGCTTGCATATAGTCCTCGATCCCCGCTTCATCCTGATGATCCTGCCAGTAGCCGACTGCCAGCTTGCCAAGGTCAACCTCGGCGGCGGTGGGTTTGAGGGCCACGATGGCCTGAAGCAGGGGGAAGCTTTGCTGGATGGGGAGGGGCGCGCCCTGGTGGCGGCGGACGACCCGGTGGGCCTTGAGGATATCGATGGTGGAGGCGTTTTGCAGCGGGCGGCCGTAGAGGGTGATCTCGACCCCTTGTTGTCGGTAGAGGCGACCAATCAAGGGCTGCATGGTTTCGGCGAGCTCCTGGCTCTCCTGCCACGCTTGCAAGTAGTGCTCGTGGGTCATTGACCAGATCCTTTATTTCACGTTGTTGGTGTAAATAGAAAATTCGTCGAATGCAGATCAGTGTAGGGGTCTATATTTCGTTATATTATTCTGCAATCGCGGCCTTATATGGCGCGCGCATTGTAATGGATATGTAACCGGTTTGCTAGCCGGTGGTGGCCGACAGAGGCTTCAGTTGTTACCAACCCGCGTTACCAACAAGATGTGAATCATGGCCAATTTCCTCCTGCGACAGACCTTCATCATGCTTTCAGTCGGCCTTGCCGTAGCTGGCTGCAATGACGATCGGATCCACAATATCTGCAGCAACCATGCCGAGCTCTGTCAGGATCTGGTGGACGATGGCTGGTGTCGCTACGAGCGTACCGATGTGATCCGCAGCCGCTTCTATCTCAAGGAGGAGAGAACGGATCGGCGCAAGTACGAGCTGATGCGCAACCTTGAGCGCTATCTTAAGTGTGCCGAGCGCTCTACCAACATCGAGTATAAGAATGCCCGCGAGCAGAAGAGCCCACGGGTGGAGGGGATGCTGGCGGCTGGCGAACAGCTGGCCCAGCTCGATGTGGCCACCCGCAACTCGCAGGATCCCTACTTGCTGCTCTGGCACTGGACCAACAACACCAACGAGCTGGCCCGTCAGCAGTTTATGGCGCTGGAAGGTAACAAGGTGCTCGACGAACCGGAACTTCAGCTGGCCCTTGGCGGAGCCTACGCCAAGAGCGACCCCGAGAAAGCTATTTCCATCATGCATCACGGCCTCTCCCTCTATCGGGAAGGTGACAAGATAAACAGCCGCCTGCTCACCTCCCTCAGCACCCTCTATATGGGCCAGAAGCAGTACGGGCTGGCCTATCTGTGGGGCAAGGTGAGTGAGTCTTTTCAGGATGCGCCAGAGGTCTCTGCCAGGCGTTTTGGTATTTATCACACCCTGAGCAAAACAGATCAGGATGCCTACGACGTGCGAGCGGCTGAAATAGTCGATCAACTGAAACATGGCAGCTATCGGCACTGAGGCTCTGATGATTGCACTATCCCCGGCCAGCTGCTGGCCCGCACCTTTTTCCCTCTCGTTTGTCCATGGCGAGGTGATCACCGATGGCCATACCCTGGAACGCCTTACGGTACGTGCCGTAGTACTCCGTGGCGACGAGTTGCTGCTGGTCCACTCCCGGGTCAACGGTGATCTGATGTTTCCTGGCGGCGGCGTTGAAGCGGGGGAAAACCACCATGTGGCGCTGGCCCGCGAGCTGAAGGAGGAGTGCGGTGCAGAGTTGCTGGAAGTAGGGACCCTGCTTGGCGAGACCCGGGAATACCGCGCCGCCCGCGAGCCGGGGTTCGATGCCTACTGCATCCGCTCGCTGTACTACTTGTGCCGGATTGGTGATCAACTGGTGGAGCCACAGCCACAGCCCTACGAGATCCGCCTTGGCTTCGTGCCCGGCTGGTTTGGCCTCGACGAAGCGCTGCAGACCAACAAGACCCAGCTGGCGGGGCCCTGTCCCCAGTGGACGGCGCGAGAGACCCGGGTGTTGGCCCAGTTGCAACGCTGGCATCAGCAGGGGGTCTTCGACCACGGCTGATGAGTAGATCAAGCTGCAACGGTCAGTGACACCAACAGAAAGAGCGCCAATAGGCGCTCTTTTTCATTGCGAGGGTGGCGGTTACTGGCCGCTCTATCGTGCGAGGTTACTTGACCTCTTCGCCCTTGGCTTGCAGATCCGCGTGATAGGAGGAGCGCACGAAAGGACCGCAGGCGGCGTGGGTAAAGCCCAGCTCCATGGCGACATCTTTCAGCTCGTCAAACTCTGCTGGCGGCACGTAGCGCTTGACCGGCAGGTGGTGGCGGCTTGGCTGCAGATACTGACCCAGGGTCAGCATGTTGACGCCGTGAGCGCGTAGATCCTTGAGCACCTCGACGATCTCTTCGTTGGTCTCGCCAAGGCCCATCATCAGACCGGACTTGGTCGGTACATGGGGGTGCATCTCCTTGATACGGCGCAGCAGCTCCAGCGACCACTTGTAGTCGGCACCCGGGCGAGCGACGCGATACATGCGCGGCGCAGTTTCCAGGTTGTGGTTGAATACGTCCGGCGGCGTTTCGCGGAACACCTCAAGGGCCTGCTCCATCCGGCCACGGAAGTCCGGGGTCAGGATCTCGATGCGGGTCTGCGGGCTGTGCTCGCGGATCTCGCGGATGCAGTCGGCGAAGTGCTGGGCACCGCCGTCGCGCAGATCGTCGCGGTCCACCGAGGTGATCACCACATACTTGAGGTTCATCTCCTTGATGGTGAGCGCCAGCTTCTTCGGTTCTTCCGGATCGAGTGCCAGCGGGCGGCCGTGGGCCACGTCGCAGAAGGGGCAGCGACGGGTGCAGATCGCGCCCATGATCATGAAGGTGGCCGTGCCGTGGTTGAAACACTCCGCCAGGTTGGGGCAGGAAGCCTCTTCACAGACCGAGTGCAGCTTGTTCTTGCGCAAGGTGCTCTTGATGTGTTCGATCTTCTGGCTGGAAGGGGGGAGTTTGATCCGCATCCAGTCCGGCTTGCGAAGGATTTCTTCGTTGGGATCCGGCATGAATTTCACCGGGATCAGGGCCATCTTGTCGCCATCGCGCAGCTTGACGCCCGGCTCCATACGAACGGGTTTGCTCATGATTCACTCTCGGTGTTTGTTATTGTCTGATAGCCAATCAGGCTGGCCAGTTCGGCCACCAGAATGGATTGCGCCTCGGCCACGCTCTGCGGGCCGCCCAGGGCGCTGGTCTGGGTCATGGCCATGCCCGCATAGCCGCACGGATTGATGTGCAGGAAGGGGGTCATGTCCATGTTGATGTTGAGGGCCAGCCCGTGGAACGAGCAACCCTTGCGGATGCGCAGTCCCAGCGAGGCCAGTTTGGCCTCCATGCCAAGGTCATTTTTCACATAGACCCCGGGGGCATCTGCCTTGGCATAGGCCTGGATATTGCTTTTGGCCAGGGTGTTGATGATGGCTGTTTCCAGCGCGGTCACCAGCTCGCGCACCGAGAATTTGCAGCGGCGGACATCCACCAGGACGTAGAGCACCAGCTGGCCCGGGCCGTGATAGGTCACCTGACCGCCGCGATCGCTCTGCACCACCGGGATATTGCCCGGATTGAGCAGGTGTTCGGCCTTGCCGGCCTGGCCCTGGGTGTAGACGGGGTCATGTTCGACCACCCAGAACTCGTCCGGGGTGTCGCTGGTGCGGTTGTCGGTGAAGGCTTTCATGGCGTCCCATACCGGCTGGTAGGGGCGGCGACCCAGCTGCCTGACTATCAGGCTGTGCTGAGCGGGGATCTGGGATGACATGGTGTCCTCGTGGCGTGCTGCGGCCAAAAACAGTCGCCCCGCAGAACGGGGCGAGAGAGAAATTACAGTACGTATTTCACCAGCTCGATCTTGCCAAGCGCAGTGTACATCGCTTCGATGTGCTCTTTGCTCTGGGCAGTCACGGTCACGCGAACCGAGTGATAGTTGCCCTTGGAGCTGGGCTGGACGGTCGGGCTGTAGGTGCCCGGAGCATGCTGCTGCAGCACTTCAACCACCATATCCGGCAACGCAGGATCCGCGATGCCGAGTACCTTGAACGGGAATTTGCAGGGAAACTCCAGCAGTTCATCAAACTTGGTATTCATTTACTCACCTTTTTCGTCATCAGCATGATGACTTCATCTTGGATGGCTAGTGGCCGATGGCCCGTGGAGGCCGCCATTTCAAGTCTGTATGGGTGCGGCTAAACCCTATATGGGCGCCGCACACTCCGGGATCAAGGCCGGGAGCGGTCAGACAAGGATGGAAGTGCTGCTTTTTACCACAAATCAGGGTAAGGCGGAACCAGCAGTTTACAGGGTTATTCACTGCCATTGTCCGGCGCAGACAGCAGCGGCGCCTGTTGGCGCCGCTGTTTGGTGAGGATTGTGCGTCGGATTACTTGAACCAGCTGGTGACCAGCAGTACCAGGTAGTCCCACAGACGGCTCATTAAGCCACCTTCCTGCACCTCTTCCAGGGCGACCAGCGGTACCTGCTTGATCTCTTTGTCACCCTGCTTCAGGAACACGGTACCAACGCGTTGACCCTTGGCCAACGGGGCTTTCAGCTCGCTGTCGAGCTGGAAGTCTGCCTTGAGGTTGTTGCCCTGACCGCGGGTGACCAGCACGGAGACATCCTTGTCGACGCCCAGTTTCACTTCAGATTTGTCGCCCATCCAGATCTTCTGGGTGACCAGCTCTGTGCCTGCCTTGTACGGAGTCAGGCTCTGGAAGAAGCGGAAGCCGTAGGTGAGCAGTTTCTTGCTCTCGGCGGCGCGGGAGGCTTCGCTGCTGGCGCCCAGTACCACGGCGATCAGGCGCATGCCTTCGTTGTTGGTGGCAGAGGAGACCAGGTTATAGCCGACCTGGCTGACGTGGCCGGTCTTGATGCCATCCACTTGCAGGGATTGATCCCACAGCAGGCGGTTGCGGTTGTGCTGGGTGATACCGTTGAAGACGAAGGATTTCTGGGAGTAGATCTTGTACTCCTCCGGCTGATCATGGATCAGTGCCTGACCCAGGCGGGCCATATCACGGGCTGTACTGTAGTGACCCTCTTCATCCAGACCGTGGGGGTTCTTGAACTGGGTGTCCTTCATGCCGAGCTTGGCGGCCCAGGCATTCATCAGGCTGGCGAAGGAGTCGGTACTGCCGGCCAGATGTTCGGCCATGGCGACGCAGGCATCGTTGCCGGACTGGATGATGATGCCCTTGTTCAGGTCATCGACAGAGACCTGCTTGCCCACCTCGATGAACATCTTGGAGGAGTCTGAGTAGTTCTTGGACCAGGCGTTCTGGCTGATGGTCACCATGTCGGTGCCCTTGATGTTCCCCTTGTGCAGCTCGTCGCCAACGATGTAGGAGGTCATCATCTTGGTCAGGCTGGCAGGGGGCAGACGCTCGTCGGCGTTCTGCTCGGCCAGCACCTGACCGGAGTAGTAGTCGATCAGGATATGGGCCTTGGCGGAGATCTCCGGCGCGGCGGGAACCACCACTGGGTTGGCGTTCGGCGTGGGTGTCGGCACCGGCGTATTGGCCTGAGCGGTTACGCTGATCAGTGAGGCCAGAAGAACTGAACGGGCAAATTTGGACATCTTGAAATTCCTGCGAGCCAGATGGGGATAAAATGCGGGCCTAACTATACCAGATGCGCCCGCAGGTTATAGTCCGACATGGCGATCATGACTGGTTTTTTATCCATCAATCCCTGCCATCACGCCATAAAGCGACGTGATGGCGGGGCCGGGAGATTGGTCACCACCGCTGTCAGAGGAGGGATCAGGGCACGATAAAGGCCTGTTCCAGTCCCCCTTGCCGTACTTTTTCCAGCAGTACGGCTTGTTTATCCGCCTCCACCGGGCCAATCAGCACCCGGAAAATGGCGCCATGAGCATCGATCCGGTAGGGCACGCCGTAACGCTGGGTCATCACCTTGCCCATCGCCTCGGCCCGATCCCGGGAGCCGCTGGCCAGTACCTGGATCATCTTGCCATCACCACTGCTGGCAGGAGCTGCGGTCTTGGCGGGAGCTGGCTTGACAGGTGCCGCTTTGGCGGGCGTGGTCGCGGGCGCCTTGACGGGAGCGGGTTCGGCAGCGGGAGTGGCCATCGCCAGTGCGGTTGGTTCACCCAGGAAGCCATCTTGCGACAGCGTGTTGGAGGCCGCAGCCGGAGTGGTCGGAGTCATTTCGATGGGCTTCATCGGTTCCATGATCACCATCTGATCCGGGGTGTCGCTGATCAGCTCCAGCCGTACTCGGGCCTCACCGCTGTCGACCATCTCCAGCTGCTTGGCTGCTGCGTAGGAGAGGTCGATCAGGCGCGGGCTGTTGAATGGACCGCGATCGTTGACCCGCACTATGGTCTCCAGCCCGTTGTCCAGATTGGTGACCCTCACATAGCTCGGGATGGGCAGGTTGCGGTGGGCGGCACTGAACAGCTTGCTGTCCAGCACATCGCCGTTGGCGGTCTTCTGGCCGTCCAGATCCGGCGACAGCCAGCTGGCGGTGCCCTCTTCGCTGTAGTGTTTGATGTCGCGCCACACCTCGTGCTTCTGCTTGCCGATCCAGTAGTCCCGGTTGCCGCTGGCACTCAGGGGCTCGGGGCGCGGAATGGCGCCGGTGGCTTGCGGGATCTCGATAACGGGTGGCTTGCTGACTGGTGCTTGCGGCTTTACGGGGGCGCTCTGTTCCGGCTGGCTGCTACAGGCGGCCAGCAACAAGCTCAGGCTGAGCGGGAGGAGTTTGTGACGAAGATGCATACGCTTCCTGAATGGCTTGGCTAAGTTGATACACCGCCATCGCATAGAGTGGGCTGCGATTGTAACGGGTGATCACATAAAAGTTATGCCGTGCGACCCAGTATTCCGGTCCATCGGCTTGGGCAAACGCCAGCAACTTGACCGGCGTCTGTGGGGCCAGCGGCGTGGCGAGCTCAATCCCTGCCGCCGCCAGTTCTGACCACTGTTGTGTTAACTCGGGCTCAGGCCTGAGTAGAGGTTCGACTGCCATCAACCCGATCTGGGCCGGTTCCACCACGGATTCGCCCCAGCGCCACTGGTGGCTGGCAAAATAGTTGGCCACGCTGCCGATGGCATCGACCGGGTTGGCAAACAGATCCCGCTTGCCATCCCCGTCAAAGTCGACGGCGTAGTGGCGGTAGCTGGAGGGCATGAACTGCCCCATCCCCATGGCGCCGGCATAGGAGCCCTTGAGGGCATCGAGTTGCCACCCTTCCTCTTTGGCCAGCACCACCAGCTGGGCAAACTCCTTGGCAAAGAAGTCCGCCCGCTCCGGGTAGTGAAATCCAAGGGTGTAGAGGCTATCGAGCACCGGATGGCGGCCCATCTGGCGACCGTAGAAGGTCTCGACCCCTATGATGGCCACGATGAGCGAGGCGGGCACCCGATAGGTCAGCTCCGCGCGGGCCAGCGTCTCGGCATGTTGTTGCCAGAACTGCTGGCCATCACGGATCCGATCCGGGGTAACAAACAGCGGCCGGTAGCGATGCCAGGGCTTGGCCTCCCACGGCTTGCTGATGGTGTCGAGCACCTCCTGCCGTAATTGGGCTCGGGCGACGGCCGCTTGCAGCTCCGCCAGCGGCACCTGCTGCTGGTCGGCGAGCAGGGCCAACCGATCCGGCGCCACGGCGGCGGTCGCCATCGTGGTGGCGAGCGAGAGCAGCAATCCAACCCGTCTCATCAGGCGAGCAGTCTTCTATGAGTCTGGATGGACATCAGTATGCCAAAGCCGGCCATCAGGGTCACCATGGAGGTGCCGCCATAGCTCACCAGCGGCAGGGGAACCCCCACCACCGGCAGGATGCCGCTCACCATGCCCATGTTGACGAACACATAGACGAAGAAGGTGAGAGTGATGGCGCCGCCCAGCAGTCGCTCGAAGCTGTTCTGGGCCTGCATCGAGATAAACAGACAGCGGCTGATGACGTAGAGGTAGAGCACCAGCAGCAGGGCAACCCCCACCAGACCAAACTCCTCGCTAAATACCGCGAAGATGAAGTCGGTGTGGCGCTCTGGCAAGAACTCCAGCTGGGACTGGGTCCCTTGCAGCCACCCCTTGCCGAAGACGCCACCGGAGCCGATGGCAATCTTGGACTGGATGATGTGGTAGCCGCGGCCGAGCGGGTCTTTCTCCGGGTCGAGCAGCATCAGCACCCGCTGGCGCTGGTAGTCGTGCATCAGGAAGAACCAGAGCACCGGCATAAAGGCCAGCATCAGTAGAACCGCCAAGCCGATCAGCCACCAGCTGAGCCCCGCCAGAAAGATCACGAAGAAGCCGGAGGCGGCCACCAGAATGGAGGTGCCAAGGTCCGGCTGGGCGGCGATCAGCAGGGTGGGCAGCAGCACCATGATGAGGGCGATCACCACATGGCTGAACTTGGGTGGCAGCGAGTGGCGACTGAGCCAGGCCGCCACCATGATCGGCATGGAAAGCTTCATCACCTCGGAGGGCTGGAACTTCATAAAGCCCAGATCGAGCCAGCGCTGGGCCCCCTTGCCGATGTGGCCAAACACGTCCACCGCAATCAGCATCAGCACCACCACGGCGAACAGCGGCACCGACCAGCGGGCGTAGAGGGAGGGGGGCAGCTGGGCTAGGCCGATCATTAGGGCAAAGGCGAGACCGCCGCGCACCAGCTGGCGCACGATGGAGTCCATATCCTGACCGGAGGCGGAGTAGAGCACCACCATGGAGAGGGTCATCACGGCCAGCAGACCGAGCAGCAGGGGCAAGTCGATATGCAGCTTGTACCAGATGCTCTGCTGGCGGGCAGAATTACTCATTGGGAGCGACCTCACTCGGTTGGGACGGCTTTTCCGGTGCCGGTGGCAGTTGCGGATCAGGGGGCAGCAGATAGGCATCCAGCATCTGGCGTGCAATGGGCGATGCAGCTCGACCACCACCACCTCCGATGGAGTTTTCCAGTACCAGAGCTACCACCGCTTTGGGTGCCTCGAAGGGGGCATAAGCAACGAACAAAGCGTTATCGCGATGCTCTGCCTTGACCGTCTTGATGTTGTAAACCTGATTTTCCTTCAAACCGACTACCTGGGCTGTGCCCGATTTGCCGCCTGAGGAGTAAGGCGCCTTGGCAAACGAGTGACGGCCACTGCCTTCACTGCCATGGTTGACTCGCCACATCCCATCCTGCGCCACTTTCCAGAAGCTGTCGTTCTTGAGCTTGAGGGCGATATTGGGGTTGATGGGGGCATCGACTACCCCCGCCTGGGAGGCTGTGCTCTTGAGCAGGTGCGGGGTGACGTCGTGACCATTCTGGGTCAGGATGCTGATCGCCTTGGCCAGTTGGAGCGGGGTGGCGCTCCAGTAGCCCTGACCGATACCGACCGAGATGGTGTCACCCTGATACCAGGGCTGGCGCCAACGGGCCATTTTCCAGTCACGGGACGGCATGACACCCTTGGTCTCTTCATAGAGATCGACCCCGGTGTACTGGCCGAAGCCGAACTTGGTCATATAGCTGTGGATCTTGTCGATGCCGACCCGATAGGCGAGATCGTAGAAGTAGGTATCTGCCGAGACCTCGATGGCGCGATAGACGTCGAGCCAGCCATGACCCCAGCGGCGCCAGTCGCGAAACTTCTTGGTGGTACCGGGAATGGAGAAGCTCGGGCCGCCGAAATAGCGGTAGCCCGGGGTGATGGCCCCCTCGTTGAGACCCATGATGGACATCATGGGCTTGACGGTGGAGGCAGGGGCATAAATGCCCTGAGTGGTGCGGTTCACCAGCGGCCGTGCCGGATCGTTGAGCAGTGCCGAGTAGTTGGCGCTGGATATGCCTGTCACGAACAGGTTGGGGTCATAACTCGGGCTCGACTCCAGCGCCAGGATGGCACCGGTTTTCGGGTTCATCATCACGATGGCACCACGCTGGCCGGCCAGCAGTTGCTGGGCCTTGAGCTGCATCCGGACGTCGATATTGAGGTAGATATCCTTGCCCGGAACCGGAGGCTGGAACTTGAGGGTGCGGACAATCCGGCCGCGGTTGTTGACCTCGACCTCCTGATAACCCGCCACCCCGTGCAGCTCATCCTCGTAATACTTCTCCACCCCCTGCTTGCCGATATCCTTGGTGGCGGCATAGTTGGCGAGTTTGTCCTCTTTTTCGAGACGCTCCACGTCGCGGGTGTTGATCTTGGCCACATAACCCAGCGCATGGGTCAGGGTGTCGCCAAACGGGTAGTAGCGCTTGAGGTAAGCCTCGATACTGGCTCCCGGATAGTTGTGCTGGTTGACCGAGAAGAGTGCCACCTGATATTCGGTCAGCTTTTCGTAGAGAGGGACCGGCTTGAAGCGACGTTGGCGTTTCACCTCGGTCAGAAACTTCTCTTTGGTGCCTTCCGGCAGACCCAGCAGGGTGATCAGCTGATCAGCGGTTTTTTCAAGATCCCTAGTCTCTTCCGGGACGATTTCCAGACTGTAGACAGGGCGGTTCTCCGCCAGCAGCACGCCGTTGGTGTCGTAGATGAGACCCCGGGGTGGCGCCACCGGCACTACACGGATGCGGTTGGAGTTGGAACGCGTCTGGTAGGTGTCGTAGGACTCGACCTGCAGATAATAGAGATTGCCCAGCAGCACCAGCATCAGCACGACGATGCCGATGTAGGCTACCAGGGTGCGCCGGAAGAACAGATTGCCCTCGGCACTGTGATCGCGCATTTCGATGCGTTGTTTCAGCATGCCTTTACCTCGGGTTTGTGGGGGGCAATAACAGCAGGAGCGGCATGGTTCACTCTCTGTGATAAGGGTGATTGGTCGTTATGCTCCAGGCACGGTAGAGGCTCTCTGCCACCAGCACCCGCACCAGCGGATGGGGCAGGGTGAGCGGTGACAGTGACCAGCTCTGTTCGGCTGCAGCCTTGCACTCGGGGGACAAGCCTTCCGGCCCGCCTACCAGCAGCGCGACATCGCGGCCATCGAGTTTCCACGCCTCCAGCTGGGTAGCCAACTGCTCCGTGGTCCAGGGCTTGCCCGGAATGTCGAGGGTGACGATGCGCGAGCGCCCCGCAGCCGCCAGCATGGCTTCCCCTTCCTTCTGCAGGATGCGCGGAATGTCGGCATTTTTGCCCCGTTTGCCTGCGCCAATCTCGACGAGTTCAAATGGCATGTCTTTGGGGAAGCGGCGACGATACTCTTCGAAGCCATGCTCTACCCAGGCGGGCATCTTGGTGCCCACCGCAATCAACTGGATCTTCATGGTCGTTACACTTGTGCTCTTATTGCGTATTCATTTGAGCGGCACCGCTCCACAGCTTTTCCAGTTGGTAGAAGTCACGGTGTTCATCCTGCATCACATGCACGATCACCGAGCCCATATCTACCAGCACCCATTCACCGCTCAGTTGCCCTTCCACGCTCAGTAGATCCAGACCCGCGTGGCGGGCCTCGCTGGCCAGATGGTGGGCAATGGCGCTGACGTGACGACTGGAGTTGCCGGAACAGATGATCATGGTGTCAGTAATGCTGGATTTGCCGCGTACATCGAGGGTGATGATGTCGCGGCCTTTCATGTCATCGATCTTGTCGATGATAAAGGCATGCAATTCTTGGCCTTGCAATGAGTCTCTCCTGTATTCCGGCGCGCAGCGTTTGCGTCAGGGCGGCGGATTATATCATGGTCACTCCCGTTTCCCATCGGGCGGGGCGGGATTACGACAGGGGCTAGCGGCGGTTGGCGCGGTAGAGCCCCTGTTGATCAATATAGTGCGCAACCGACTCGGGCAAGAGGTAGCGGGTGTCTTTCCCCGCATCCAGCAAGGCCCGCAGTCGGGTGGCTGACAGTTCGATGGGCTGGTTGTCCGCCAGCCAGATATGACCGGCCAGACGCTGATGCAGCGCGTTGGCATCCGTGGTGTGATGGCGCGCCAGCAGCTGCGCTACTTCGGCCGGATACTCCGGTTGCCAGCCCGGCCGTACGCTCACCACCAGATGGGCATGGTCGAGCAGCTCCTGCCAGCGGTGCCAGCTTGGCAGGCTCAGCAGGGAATCCATCCCCATCAGAAAACAGAGCGGCGTATCGGGCAGTTCATGACGCAGCTCGATGAGGGTATCTATGGTGTAAGAGGGCTTGTCCCGTCTCAGCTCCCGCTCATCCACCACAAAGTGGTGGTTCTCTGCCGCCGCCAGTTTGACCATGGCGAGACGCTGTTCGCTGGAGCAGAACGGATTGGCGCGGTGGGGCGGGATATGGTTCGGGATCAGCCGCATTTCGGCCAGCCCGAGAGCATCGCGCGCCTCGATCGCCGGGCGAAGATGACCGATATGGATGGGGTCGAAGGTGCCGCCAAGCAAACCGACAGGCGCCTTCAGCACGGGCTGCTCTCCATCACCAGCGGCAGCGGGGTGCCATCACGAAAGCCGAGGGCAATGGTCTGCAGCATCAGCCACGCCTGTTCGGTATCAAAGCGGCGCTGGGCGCCATCCAGTTGCGCCATCAGCTGCCATAGTTGTTGCAACTTGGCGAAGGGGAGACGAGTCAGCGCCTGTTGAATGAGCTGCTGGCGGCTCTGCCAGATGCGCAGGCGGCTGAAGTGCTCCCCCAGCGGCTGGCCGTTGCGCATCGCCAGCGACAGTTCGGTCAGCTGCTCCAGCTCGCGGCAGAGGGTCCAGGCCAGCATCCCCGGCTCGGTGCCTTCGGCCCGCAGAGCTGCCAGAATGCGCTGGGCCCGGTTCACCTTCCCCTCCAGCAGGGTATCGACCAGCTGGAACGGGGTGAAGTGGGCGTGGCGGATAATGGTCTCTTGCAGATAGGTGACGCTGATGGGCTGGGGCGGCGAGAGCAGGGTCAGCTTCTCGATCTCCTGACTGGCGGCCAGCAGGTTGCCCTCGTAGGAGTGGCACATGAAGTTGATGGCATCCGGCAGCGCCTTGAGGCCGAAACGCGCAAAACGGGCACTCATCCAGCGCGGAAAGAACTTGGGTTCCGGATGGTTGACCGGCACATAGGTGCCAATCTGGTAGAGCTTGTCGAACCAGGCTGCTTTCATCTGGGTCTGGTTGAGGCGACCGCCGCTCAGCACCAGCAGCAGGTCGGGATGAAGCTGCTTGCCAATTTCGCTGATGCGGGCGGCCAGATCCTTGTCCACCTTGGCGGGCAGCTCCAGCTCGATGATCTGGCGGGCGGAGAAGAGGCTCATGGCCTGACAGGCATCGTAGACCTGATTCCAGTCCAGCCCCTGTTCCACCACGAAGGTGTGGCGCTCATCGAAACCCTGCTTGCGGGCGACCTGACGGATGGCATCGATGGCCTCCAGTCGCAGCAGGGGCTCGTCGCCAAAAACGAGATAGCAGGGCCGAAGCCCTGCTTTGAGGTGGTCACCAAATTGTTCCGGGTAGACTCTCATCAAAATACTCGCATCAGAAGCTGACCTGGCTCAACTGCCGGATCACCTGATTGGCCGCCTGCTCCTGCATCTCGCGGTTGAGCTGCTCCTGCTCACGGGAGGAGGCGAGCGCGGCATCCGGCTTGTTGAGGAAGCTGCGGTTGAAGTTGATGGGGAAGACTTGGGTCGGCTTGCCGGGGGCCGAGATGGTGAACTGGGTAGTGAAGCCCAGCACATATTCGGTGTCCGTCCCCAGCGCGTTGACCGAGGCGACCTGACTGGTGCTGCCTATGCCGCCCAGAGTGAGCACCGGAATACCCTCCTTGTCGGCCAGAGTTACGCCAGAGGCCTTCAGGCGGGTGGTGACCATCCGGTAGAAGTCGCTCTTGTTGTCGCCCACGACCTTCATGGTCATCAGCTCGGCCGGAATGCCGGTGCCGCGCATGTGAAAACCGCAGCCTTGCAGCAGCAGACCAGCCAGCACGATGGCCATCCAGCGGGTGAAGATGGTGCCCATAGAAAATCCTCTTTGCATTAAGGGAAAGCGGCGGGCGCAGGGCCCGCCGTTATCATCCGTTTGCTGTCACAGATTGGCAATGATCAGTTGGCAGCCGATCAGTTAGCGACAATATTGAGCAGCTTGCCAGGTACATAGATCACCTTGCGCACGGTCAGACCGTCGGTGAACTTCTGTACCGAGGCATCAGCCATCGCCAGCTTCTCGACGTCGGCCTGGCTGATCTCGGCCGGCACGGTCAGCTTGCCGCGCATCTTGCCGTTGATCTGTACCACCACCAGCTTCTCGGTCTCGACCATGGCCGCTTCATCGGCCACCGGCCAGGCTGCGTGATCGATGTCGTCGCCCTTGCCCAGCATCTTCCACAGCTCGAAGCCGATGTGCGGAGTGATGGGGTAGAGCATGACTACCACAGCTTCCAGCGCTTCCTGCATCAGGGCGCGGTCCTGCTCGTCGTTGCCCAGCTTGGCCAGATTGTTCATCAGCTCCATGATGGCTGCGATGGCGGTGTTGAAGGTCTGACGGCGACCCACGTCATCACTCACCTTGGCGATGGTCTTGTGCAGTTCACGGCGTACCGCTTTCTGCTCGTTGGTGAGAGCCGCTACATCCAGTGCGGCAACGGCGCCACCGGAAACGTGTTCGAAGGTGACGCGCCACAGGCGACGCAGGAAGCGCTGGGCACCCTCTACGCCGGAGTCGGACCACTCCAGCGTCATTTCTGCCGGAGAGGCGAACATCATGAACAGACGGACGGTATCGGCGCCGTAACGCTCGACCATCAGCTGCGGGTCGATGCCGTTGTTCTTGGACTTGGACATCTTGGTCATGCCGGAGTGCATTACCTCACGGCCTTCGTTGTCGATGGCCTTGGTGATGCGACCCTTCTCGTCACGCTCTACCTTGACGTCGGTCGGGCTGACCCAGACGTTGCCGCCCTTCTCGTCTTTGTAGTAGAAAGCATCGGCCAGCACCATGCCCTGGCAGAGCAGGCGCTTGAACGGCTCGTCGCTGTTGACCAGACCCGCGTCACGCAGCAGCTTGTGGAAGAAGCGGGCGTAGAGCAGGTGCATACAGGCGTGCTCGATACCGCCGATGTACTGATCCACCGGCAGCCAGTGGTTGGCAGCAGCCGGATCCAGCATGCCCTTGTCGTAGTCCGGGGAGCAGTAGCGCGCGTAGTACCAGGAGGACTCCATAAAGGTGTCGAAGGTATCGGTCTCGCGGAACGCTTCCTGACCGTTGTAAGTGGTCTTGGCCCACTCGGCGTCAGCCTTGATCGGGCTCTGGATACCGTCCATCACCACGTCTTCCGGCAGCAGTACCGGCAGCTGGTCTTCCGGCGTCGGCACCACGGAGCCGTCAGCCAGGGTCAGCATCGGGATGGGGGCACCCCAGTAACGCTGACGGGAGACACCCCAGTCACGCAGACGGTAGTTGACGGTGCGCTTGCCCTTGCCGAGCCCTTCCAGCTTGCTGGCGATGGCATCGAAGGCACCCTGGAAGTCGAGACCGTCAAACTCGCCGGAGTTGAACAGCACGCCCTTCTCGGTGTAAGCCGCTTCGCTCACGTCGACGTCGCCATCAACCGGCTTGATCACCGCCTTGATGTCGAGTCCATATTTGGTGGCGAATTCGAAGTCACGCTGATCGTGGGCCGGAACCGCCATTACGGCGCCGGTGCCGTAGTTCATCAGCACGAAGTTGGCGACCCAGACCGGTACCTTGCGGCCATCCAGCGGGTGAATGGCATAGAGGCCGGTGGCCATGCCCTTCTTCTCCATGGTGGCCAGTTCTGCTTCGGCTACCTTGGTGTTCTTGCACTCTTCGATAAAGGCGGCCAGCTCCGGATTGTTCTGGGCTGCTTGCAGCGCCAGCGGGTGACCGGCAGCGATACCGACATAGGTGACGCCCATGAAGGTGTCCGGACGGGTGGTGTAGACCTCCAGCTGATCAGCCTGACCCTCGATGGCAAAGCTGATGTTGACCCCTTCGGAGCGGCCAATCCAGTTGCGCTGCATGGTCTTGACCATTTCCGGCCAGCCTTCCAGATTGTCGATGTCGTTGAGCAGCTCTTCGGCGTAGTCGGTGATCTTGATGAACCACTGGGGGATCTCTTTCTGTTCCACCGGGGTGTCACAGCGCCAGCAGCAGTTGTCGACCACCTGCTCGTTGGCCAGCACCGTCATGTCGTTCGGGCACCAGTTGACGGAGGAGGTCTTCTTGTAGACCAGACCCTTCTCGTAGAGCTTGGTGAAGAACCACTGCTCCCAGCGGTAGTAATCCGGTTTGCAGGTGGCGATTTCACGATCCCAGTCATAACCCAGACCCAGCATCTTCAGCTGGTTCTTCATGTATTCGATGTTTTCGTAGGTCCAGGGCGCCGGCGCGGTATTGTTTTTGATCGCGGCGTTCTCGGCCGGCAGACCGAATGCATCCCAACCTATGGGTTGCAGCACGTTCTTGCCATTGAGGCGTTGATAACGGGAGATCACATCACCTATGGTGTAGTTACGAACGTGCCCCATGTGTAGTCGACCAGACGGATAGGGGAACATGGACAGGCAGTAGAACTTCTCCTTGTCTACCTTCTCCACGGCCTTGAAGGTTTTCTTGGCATCCCAGTGCTTTTGCACTGCTGGTTCGATTGATTGGGGAACGTATTGCTCTTGCATTGGTGACATCCGGATCTGTGAAATGAATAGATAAATCAGCTGGGAAATCGCAATAGAATACCCATATCCTGCGGCGGCAACAACCGCCAGCGTCCCTTGGGCCTTAAGCCGGGCCAGATCAGGGTTTAGTAGAGGAGTTAGAGCCATGGACAAACGTCAAAAAGGGTACGAAGCCTTCATTGCCGAGCTGCAAAAACAGTGGCAAGAGACTGAAGAGTTCCAGGGGGAGCGCCTCAACCGGATGATTGCCAAGGTGCAGGCCTATCTGGAGGCAGCAAGTGACCTCACTCAGGACGAACTGGCGCTCATCGCCGAGTACGTGAAGCGGGATCTGGGCAACTATGACGAGGGGCGCCATGACGATAGTGCGCAGGTGGAAGAGTCTGCCTTTATGTTGGCCTTGAAAGACACCGCCTGGTCCTGGCTGGCGGATGTGACCGACCGCGCCCAGGTGGAGTGGCGGGAGCTGGCCGACGAGCTGGAGCACAAGGGGGTCTATGAGGCGGGCGACTGGGTGGGGCTCGGGGTCATGGTGTGCGACCAGTGTGGCTGGCGCCATACCGTGCTGCATCCCCAGCAGCTCGATACCTGCCCCGAATGCGGCTGCGCCGAGTATCATCGCGAGCCGCTCTCGCCCTGAGTCATGCCATCAAGGCGGACGAGATAACGAGTAAAAAGGCGCCATCAGGCGCCTTTTTCTTGCTTGCAGGTTTCGTCGGGGCGTTTACTTGCCTGCGACGGAGAGGCCACCAAAACGGATAAGCGGGGCGTAGAAGCCCTTGCTGTCGTTGTGGTGCAGGGTATCGCCGACCGCTTCCAGCTCGCCCAGCAGGCGGTAGAAGTTGCCTGCTACCGTGATGCCGCGCACCGGCTGCAGTCGCACCCCATCGCGGCAGAGGAAGCCCGACGCGCCAAAGGAGAAGTCACCGCTCACCGCATCGGCACCCGAATGCAGACCGTCCAGCTTGACCAGCTCCAGATAGTCGCCGCTCTGCACCTCCGCTTCACAGTGAGGGCCCGCGCCAAACACCAGATGGCGAGCGGTCACATCGAGGGCGCTGCGGGCACCGCGGGCGGCCGAGCCGTTGCTGGCCACACCAAAGTGGCGGGCGGTGGCGCTGTTATGGAGCAGGGTCTTCAGCTCCCCTTCGCCAATCAGCAGCAGATCCGAGCTGGCCGCCCCCTCGCCATCAAACGCCTTGATGTTCATGCCGCCCGGCATATAGACCCTGCTCTCCAGAGTGAGCCAGCGTGACGCCACGCTCTGGCCGACCTTGCTGCGCCAGGGGTTGATCCCCTGCTGGGCCCACTTGCCCGACAGCACGCCCTGAAAGCAGCCAAACAGGCTGGCAAAGCAGTTGGTGCTGAAGATGACGCTGTAGCGACCGCTCGGCACCGCTTCACCGGGCAGCAGTCCATCGGCGATGGCGTAGATCTGCTCGATGAGTCGCTGGCTATCCAGCTCGTCGAAGCGACGGCCATACTGCCCCTGCGAGTGCATCGACTGGCGGCCATCCCGTTCCACCAGCGCCGAGGTGTAGCAGCCGACGCTAAACTCGCCGTGCTGGCAGAGGGTGCCCTGACTGTTGGCGAGCCAGAGCTGGCTCTCCCCTTCAAAGAAGCTGTTGTAGGGGGCGCCGCTCACATCGGGCATGGCCAGCATGTCAGATTCGAGGCGCAGGGCCAGGGCGATCTTCTCCTCAACCGGCGTGGTATCGGGCTGGTTGATTTCGGCGCAATCTGTGGTGATCCGGCTATTGGCCACCGAGATGCGCTGATCCGGATCCACCTTGGCAAAGCGGCTGGCATCGAGCGCATCTTGCAGCATTGCATCCAGCGCCAGCTCATCGAGGGATTCCGAGTAGGCGATGCCGACCCGACCCTCTTTGATCAGGCGAATGCCGAGCTGCTGGCTGCTGGTGACCTTGTATTCACCCAGCTCGCCCTTGTCTGCCTTGAGGGAGAAGGCCTTCTCCTGATTGGCGATGATGTCTGCCTCGGCGTTGAGGTCGGCCACCTTGTCGAGCAGGCGGGTGAGCAGTTGGTTCATGTCGAGCTGGCTCATCAGGCGTTCCCTCCCACCAGAATATTGTCCACTTTCAGCGCCGGCTGGCCCACCGAGGTGGGCACCGAGCCCGAGACCGAGCCGCACATACCGGCGGCCAGTGCCAGGTTGCGGCCCACCATGGAGATCTCTTTCAGCACCTGCGGGCCGGTGCCGATCAGGGTGGCAGACTTGAGCGGCTTGGTGATTTTGCCGTGCTCGATGAGGTAGGCCTCCTGCACATTGAAGTTGAACTCGCCGGTGCCGGGCTGTACCGAGCCGCCCCCCATCTTCTTGGCGTAGATGCCGTGCTCTACCGTGGCCAACATGTCGTCGAGGCTGTGGTGGCCCGGCTCGATATAGGTGTTGCGCATGCGCGAGGTGGGGGCGTACTTGTAGGATTCGCGCCGCCCGGAGCCGGTGCGTGCGTAGCCTGTTTTGAGGGCACCCATTCTGTCCACCAGAAAGCCGGTCAGTACCCCGTCCTTGATGAGCTGGGTATGCTGGGTAGCCATCCCCTCGTCATCGACGTTGATGGAGCCCCAGGCGTTGCTCTGCAAGCCTTCATCCACCGCATTGACCACCGGATTGGCGATAAGCTGGCCCATCTTGTCGTGGAACACCGATGCCTTCTTGGCCACTGAGGTGGTCTCCAGCAGATGACCGCACGCCTCGTGGAAGATGACGCCGCCAAATCCGTTCTCCATGATGACCGGCAGGGTGCCGCTCGGGCAGGGAGCCGCGCCCAGTTTCACCAGTGCCTGACGGGTGGCGGTGAGCGCCATCTCGCGCGGATCGATGCGATCGGCATGCTCCCACCCCATCAGGGCGCCGGGGGCCTCGTAACCGACGCTCTGCTCGCTCCCTTCCATGGCGATGGTCTGGGCCATGATGCGGTTGTAGTGGCGGCGATCGGCTACTTGCACTCCTTCGCTGTTGAAGATTTCCACCTCCTGCTCCCAGCCCAGCACGTTGCCGGAGAACTGGCTCACCTTGTCGCTCTCGGAGCGGGCCGCTGCATCCATGGCGTGCAGATAGGCGATCTTCTGCTCCAGCAGCTTGTCTGCCGACAGGGGCAGCGCCACCGGGTTGCGATCGCTCAGGCGGGTGAAATCGAAGGCGGTGGCGGTCACCACGGGGTCGCGGCGGTCTTTGGCCGCCAGCAGGGTGACAATGCGCAGCAGCTCGTCGCGGCTGGCCAGATTGGTGTAGCCGTAGAGCACCTTGTGGCCGTAACAGAGGCGCACGCCGATACCGAAATCGAGGCCGCCGCTGATGTTCTCTATCTGGCTGGAGAGCAGGCTGAGCTGGCTGCGGCGCTTGCGCTCCACAAACAGCTCGGCAAAATCGGCACCCAGCGCCAGCGCGTGATCGAGCACGTCACGGGCGATGGCGGGGGCCAACAGGGAGAATGGAGTCATAGAATATCCTTTTCTGGTCTGTCCGTTTGCTTCCGACATCCGGCTCTGATTGTTATGGGATGTCGAGTCCATTGTTGCAGACCAGCACAAAAAAGTCGCTATAGCGTCATGCGATGATACCGATTGAGAAAATCGGTGCGATAACTGCGCCCGGCGGCCAGGGCCAGGCGCTCAGGGTCGTTTTGCCAAAACGTGGGAAAGGTCAGAGCAGGGCGTGGATTTCGCTCAGGATCTGCTCGACCCACTGCTCGATGCGCGGATCGGTCTGGTCATATTGGTTGGCATCGTCCAGCGCCAGCCCGACGAAGTGACGGCCATCGTCGATCAGTGCCTTGGAGGCATCGAATTCGTACCCTTCGTTGGGCCAGTAGCCCACCAGCTTGACCCCTTTTGGCACCAGCTGATCGTGCAGCATGCCGAGGGCGTCCTGGAACCATTCGCCATAACCGAGCTGATCGCCGAGGCCAAACAGGGCCACGATGCGTCCCTCCAGATGGAGATCGGCGATATCTTCCCAGCGGGACTCCCAGTCCTCCTGCAGTTCGCCAAAATCCCAAGTGGATATGCCGAGGATCAGGATCTCGTAATCCTCCATCCGGCGCAGGGAGACATCCTTGATATTGTGAATATCCACCAGCTCGGGGCCGATGAGGGCGCGGATCTTCTCGGCAGCCATCTCGGTGTAGCAGGTGGTGGAACCGTAAAACAGACCAATCTTCATCGCTCTACTCTCTGTTGGCGCTTTCTCGCTTGCTTTTGGCGCGTTCTCGCATGCTCGTGTGGGCTGCGCCATGTTGGCAACACGATGGGTAACGTAAGGGGAGGGCGCCAGTCTAGCAGATTGCCATTCGACCTTCACCGCCCGGCAAGGTGCGTGGCAAACGTGCCTTATCTTTCCAATGAAAGTGCCTTGTCTTTCCAAGGAGTTGGCGCGTTACAATGGGCCATCGATCCCCTGATTGCAGCGCACCATGAGCAAACCCGACCCCCATCCCCTGATTGAACCCTTTCTCGACGCCCTCTGGCTGGAGCGGGGATTGTCTGACAACACGGTCAGCTCCTATCGCAGCGATCTGGAGAAGTTCTCCCTCTGGCTCGACGAGCAGGGGAGCTCGCTGCTGCTGGCGGGGATGGACGAGATCCAGCACTACCTCGCCTGGCGGGTCGATCACCAGTTTGCGGCCAGCAGCACCGCCCGCTTCCTGTCGGCCCTGCGCCGTTTCTATCAGTATCTCAACCGTGAGAAGCTGCGCAGCGATGATCCGACCGTGCTGCTGGAGGGGCCCAAGCTGCCGAAAAAACTCCCCTCAGATTTAAGCGAAACGGAGGTGGATGCGTTGCTGAGTGCGCCGCTGGTGGATGACCCGCTGGAGTTGCGGGACAAGGCAATGCTGGAGCTGCTCTACGCCACCGGGCTGCGGGTTTCCGAGCTGGTGGGGCTCACCGCCGAGCATATCAGCCTGCGGCAGGGCTTGGTGCGGGTTATTGGCAAGGGTAACAAGGAGCGGTTGGTGCCGATGGGCGAGGAGGCGATGCACTGGCTGGAGCGTTACTACCGCGAGGCCCGCACCCTGCTGCTGGGGGGCACCAGCTCGGATGTGGTGTTTCCCTCCAAGCAGGCCCGTATGATGACCCGCCAGACCTTCTGGCATCGCATCAAACTCTATTCCCTGCGGGCCGGGATTAATGGCGAGCTCTCCCCCCATACCTTGCGCCACGCCTTTGCCACCCATCTGCTCAACCACGGCGCCGACCTGCGAGTGGTACAGATGCTGCTGGGCCATGCGGATCTCTCCACTACCCAGATCTACACCCATGTGGCCAACGAGCGACTCAAGGCGCTGCACGGGGAGCATCACCCCAGAGCTTGAGTGGCTGTCCTCCCAAAAACAAAAAACCGCCAGCAGGCGGTTTTTTTATCTCTACACGACAGGAGATGGCGCTTATTTCCCTTGCTGGGATTTCAGCAGATCACGGATCTCGGTCAGCAGCTCCTGATCCTTGGTCGGGCCTGCCGGAGCGGCGGCTTCTTCTTCCTGCTTTTTCTTGAGGGTGTTGATGGCCTTCAGTCCCATAAAGATGGCAAAAGAGATGATCAGAAAGTCGATGATGGTCTGAATGAACTTGCCATAGGCGATGACCACGGCGGGTGTTGCACCTTCAGCGGCCTTCAGGGTGACCGCCAGGTCGCTGAAGTCCACGCCGCCCAGGATCAGGCCGATGGGCGGCATGATCACGTCACCGACAAAAGAGGAGACAATTTTGCCGAAGGCGGCACCAATGATGATACCGACCGCCATATCGATGACGTTGCCGCGGGCGGCAAAGGCTTTGAACTCTTGAATCAGACTCATTATTTCCTCCGAAATTAAACAAGATAGCGCGTTGATTACCCTTGCCAAAGGGCGAACTCTTGTCAGGAAAAACAGAGGCTAAGCCGCGTTGTTCCTGTCGTCCTGACTAGCTTGCGGGCGTTATGAGTCCTTGGCAATCGGGGGGAACCTTTTTTTTGGTACAAAGTGATATTAATTTTTTGATAAGTAGCTGATTGAATGATGAGCTGTGCTGCTGTAGTTTGCTGGGTCGATTCATTCATACCGCGTGAGTAAACAAGTGAAGTATTTACTACTGGGAATGATGCTTTTGTGCACATTTGCTGCCAGAGCGGGGATGGATACCCAAACCTTGAAACAGACCATTACCGCCCGGTTAGGGGTCTCTGTTTATCTGGTGGAACAGACCCCCATTCCCGGGCTCTATATGCTGGGCACTTCGCAAGGGGTGCTCTACAGCGATGCCAAGGGGAACTATGTGGTGCAGGGGGTCATGCTGGATATGACTCATAACATGAAGAATCTCACCATCTCGGGCATGCGCGAGCAGCGTCGACTGGGCTTGTCCCAGGTGACCCATACACCGGTCGTTCTCCAGGCCAGTAATGAGCGTCATCGGGTTGCGCTCTTTTTCGGTGAGCAGGATGCCGCTCGTCGCCAGCTGTCCGGCACGCTGCAACATCTGCAGGCGTCCGGGGTCAGTGTCGAGCTCTACCCCGTGATTGAACATGCAGGACAGGCTTCCCACTGGTGCCAGGATCCCCTGCTACAGAATGATCCCTTCAAAGCCTATTTGCCTCAAAAGGAATGTAGTGAGACCCTTATCGAGAATATTGGCCTGAGCCAGTGGTTGGGGGTCAAGGTACTGCCTGCCTGGGTCTCCTCTGATGGAGATCTGGTAAGGGGCTACCAGAGCCCGGAACAACTGCTCAAGATACTGGATCACATTGATGCCCCTGCAAATCCGTCGTCGTCCGCGAGTTGATGATTCCCATCTCCCCGCCACCCTGCACCCCCTGCTTCGTCAAATCTTCGCCAGCCGTGGCGTAGAGGATCCCGCTCTGCTCGAGCGCAGCGCCAGCCAGTTGCTGCCTCCCCAGCGCCTCTATGGGATGGAGCGTGCGGTGCCGCTGCTGGCGGAGGCGCTGACGGCGCAAAAACGGATCCTTATCGTCGGCGACTTCGACTGCGACGGCGCCACCAGCTCGGCCCTGTGCGTGCTGGCCCTGCGCGCCATGGGGGGGCGCCATATCGATTTTCTGGTGCCCAACCGCTTCGAGTTCGGTTATGGCCTCACCCCCGAGATCGTCGAGCTGGCGGTGGCCCGCGGCGCCGAGTTCCTGATCACGGTGGATAACGGCATCTCCAGCATCGCCGGGGTGGCGGCGGCCAAGGCGGCCGGGATGCATGTACTGGTTACCGATCACCATTTGCCGGGTCAGGAGCTGCCTGATGCCGATGCCATCGTCAACCCGAATCAGCGCGGTTGCGATTTTCCCTCCAAGTCCCTGGCCGGGGTGGGGGTGGCCTTCTATCTGATGGCGGCCCTCAACACCCATCTGCGTCAGCTTGGCTGGTACGAACGGCAAGGGCTACGCGCCCCCAATGTGGCGGATTACCTCGATCTGGTGGCCCTCGGCACGGTCGCCGACGTGGTGGCCCTCGATGGCAACAACCGCATCCTGGTCCATCAGGGGTTGCAGCGGATCCGGGCCGGGCGCTGTCGCCCCGGCATTCAGGCGCTGGTGGATGTGTCGGGCCGCGATGGTCGTCGCCTCACTGCCTCCGACCTTGGTTTTGCACTGGGGCCACGCCTCAATGCGGTAGGGCGCCTCGATGACATGTCCCTCGGGGTCGCCTGTCTGCTTTGCGATGATCTCAAGCTGGCGCGCCAGCTTGCGGCCGAGATGGACAGCCTCAATCAGGAGCGCAAGGAGATCGAGCAGGGGATGCAGCAGGAGGCCCTCGCTACCCTGGAGCAGATCCGGTTTCACGATGGCGAGGTGCCGTCGGGCATAGTGCTGCACCGCAACGAGTGGCATCAGGGGGTGGTGGGGCTGGTGGCCTCCAAGGTGAAGGAGAAGTACTACCGCCCGGTCATCGCGTTTGCCGAGAGCAGCGAGAGCGAGCTCAAGGGCTCTGGCCGCTCCATCCCCGGGGTGCATCTGCGCGATGCGCTGGAACTGCTCGACACCCGCCACCCGGGGCTGATGGGCAAGTTTGGCGGCCACGCCATGGCGGCGGGGCTGACCCTGCCCAAGGCCAATATCGAAGCGTTCGGGCGGGCCTTTGAGGCGGTCATCAGCGAGCTGGTGACGCCGGAGCTCTTGACCGGGGTGCTGCTCACCGATGGCGAGCTGCTGCCGGACGAGCTCACTCTCGAGTTGGCGGAGCTTATTCGCGCCTCCGGCCCCTGGGGTCAGGCCTTCCCCGAGCCGCTGTTTGACGGCGAATTCGTGCTGGTGCAGCAGCGGCTGGTGGGGGAGAAGCACCTCAAGATGATGCTGACTACCGATTCTGGCCACGCGGTGGATGCCATCGCCTTCGGCGTCGATCTCAAGCGCTGGCCCGATGCCTCGGTCAAGCGGGTGCGGCTTGTCTACCGGCTTGACGTCAACGAGTGGCGCGGCAACCGCAGTGTGCAGCTGCTGGTGGAGCATCTGGAGGCGGCCGGTCTCTGAGCAGGTAGCATTGCTGCTCTGATCGCTGACAACGGCCACCCTCGGGTGGCCGTTTTACTGTGGGCCCGGGGGTGACTCTACCGCCTTGTTATGTTGGTATTTAATTGCTGGCTTTCTTAGAAAGAGGGTTTTTAGTATCGTTTTACGTCAGTTAGTACGGTTTCAAATTCAAGAAAAAGAGGCGTTGTGATACATTCATCCCCGCATCATTTTGTTGTTTGAACGGGACTGACTCTTTGCTGCCTTTTGGCCGACTATCGACCTGGGCGATGGTCCTCGCTATCGCCAGCCTGCTATGGTTTGCCGCTTTCGCTGCGGTAGGGGTCACTGCAACACCTCATCAGGCGTCGGTCAGGCAGAAGGTCTCGATGCAGTTGCATGAGCAATCCGATCCGGGATTGGTCAACAGTGTCGGCCTTCCTCCTGCCTCCCAGTGGCGACTCGGCTTCGAGCTGGGGCGGCGACTCGAAGGGGCCACTCATTCCGAGCGCTATCAGATGGTGCTGGCCTGGTTCCAGCACGATATCCTCGGCCTGCTCTGCGGTCTGCTACTGGTTCTCCCTCTTCTCTATGTCAGGCAGCTCCCCGTCTACTTCGGTTATTTGCACCGACGGCTGCTGCGCTGTCGCCACCTGCAATATCGTTTCTGTCACGGCGACTAGCTCACCCGGCTGGCGGACGCTCATCCACGTTTTCACACGGATTTAACGCTCCCGATTGACTGACGGGGCAGGCTGACACCTGCAGCCTGCGCTCTATCGTCCGGTGCTGCGTCCGCGCTTTCTGTTGTTTCGTCCATGCTGCTGGCCATCGGCCAGAGGCAGACTTTCTCTTTGCGCAAACACCTGGTGAGCACACCCTATGGACTACTACCTCAACCTGTTTATTCACTCAATCTTTGTCGAGAACCTCGCCCTGGCATTCTTTCTGGGGATGTGTACCTTTCTGGCCGTCTCGAAGAACATCAACACCGCCTTTGGCCTTGGTATGACGATCTTGGTGGTGATGGTGATCGCCATTCCCCTCAACAACTTGATTTACCGCCATATCTTGCGGGCAGGCAGCACCTTTTTCGGCGAATTCGATCTGGGATTTCTCGATTACATCATCTACATCGGGGTGTTGGCGGCGCTGGTGCAGGTGATGGAGATGGTGCTCGACAAGTACGTTCCGGCGCTCTATCAGGCACTCGGCATCTATCTGCCGCTGTTGACGGTGCACTGCGCCATCTTTGGCGGGGTGATGTTTATGGCGCAGCGGGATTACGATTTCATCGAGTCGCTGGTCTACAGCGCTGGCTCGGGGCTTGGCTGGCTGCTGGCCATTGTCGCCATGGCCGGACTGCGCCAGAAGCTGAAGTACGCCGATGTCCCCGAGGGGCTGCGGGGCATCGGCATCACCTTTATCGTGGCGGGGCTGATGTCCCTCGGCTTTATGTCCTTCTCAGGCATATCGCTTTGATTGGAGATGAAAAAAACGAGGCGCCTGCGGGCGCCTCGTTGTTTATCAGGGATTGCGGATGGCCATTACAGCTCGCGGGCCCAGGGGTGAGCCTTGGGACGCAGGGCCAGCGCCAGACCCAGCAGCAGTACGGTCAGACCGTAGAGAGGCCAGCTGCCAAAGCGCAGGTAGGGGGTCTCGCCGTGGGCGGGACGCACTTCGCTGCGCAGCACGCCCGCTTCAAACTGCGGGATCTGGCCGATGATGCTGCCGTCGATTTCGGTAACGATGGTGATGCCGGTGTTGGTGTCCCGCAGCAGCGGACGAGCCAGCTCCAGCGCGCGCATCCGGGCGATCTCCATATGCTGCCAGGGGCCAATGCTGGTGCCGAACCAGGCATCGTTGGAGACGGTCAGCAGGAAGTCGGTATCGGCATTGACGTTGCGGCGCACCTCCTCCGGGAAGATGATCTCGTAGCAGATGGCGGCGGCGAACTTGAGCCCCTTGGCGATCAGGTTTGGCTGCACTTCGTCACCCCGGCTGAAGGAGGACATCGGCAGGTTGAAGAAGGGGGCGATGGGGCGCAGCAGATCTTCAAACGGCACGAACTCGCCGATGGGCAGCAGGTGGTACTTGTTGTAGCGGTTGGAGTGGTTGTAGAAGTAGGACTCCTTGCCATCCGCATCCTGCACCCCCATGCCGAGCACGGTATTGTAGAAGCGCTGTTGCTGCTCGTCGTAGTGAATAATCCCCGCCAGCAGGCCGGTATCGTTCACCTTCATCGCCTTGTCCAGATTCTCCAGATAGGGGCCCATCGCCTTCTCGATGGCCGGGATCGCCGACTCCGGCCAGATGATAATGTCAGCATCCTGATTCTCGCGGCTCAAGTCCTGATAGGTGCGCACCGTGGGGGCCAGCGCCTCCGGATCCCACTTGAGGGACTGGGCGATATTGCCCTGCACCAGTGCCACCTTGACCGGTTCGCCACGGGTCACCCAGTTGAGTTGCATCAGGCCGTGAGCACCGGCAACCAGCAGGGCGGGCACCGCCAGCCAGAGCGGGGAGCGGGATTTCCACACCTGCCAGATGGCGGAGGCAGAGAGCAACAGGGCGAGGGTGATGCCCTGCACCCCAAGGATTGGGGCGAAGCCCCTGAGCGGGCCGTCGATCTGGCTGTAGCCAAACCAGAGCCAGGGGAAGCCGGTCATTACCCAGCCACGCAGCCAGTCCGCCAGCAGCCAGAGTGTCGGGAAGGCGAGCAGCCAGCGGCTCCAGTGACGGCCGCCAAAGAAGCGGGCAAAGACCCAGCAGGCGAGCGTCGGGTAGAGCGCCAGATAGGCGGAGAGCCCGGCCAGCAGTACGAAGGCCATCGGCAGCGGGATGCCGCCAAATTCAGTCATGCTGACGTGGATCCACCATAGCCCCGGCAAAAAGAGTCCCATGGCGTAGCCAAAGCCACGCCAGGCGGCCTGCTTTGGCGTGGCTTTGTCCAGCAGGGCGTAGAGGCCCAGCAGGGAGGGGATCACCAGCGGCCAGTAGCCAAAGGGAGAGAAAGCCAATATAGCGATGGCACCACTGGCCAGTGCGCCGAGGCTCAACAGGATTTTGGACGTAACGGGGGATAATCTCACGGGCGATGGTGCTCGTCTTGGTCTGAAACTGGGTCGAATGGCCGGTATCTTAACCTGTAAGCGGGGCAACGGCGAGCCTCGATGCCGGTGGCAGAGAGCACAACGCCCCGAGGTCGGGGCGTTGTTTCACACATTGAGCGGATCTGCTTATTGCGGCTCGGATTGCGCCGCCGCGTGGTGCTCGGGGATCTTCACCTGCAACTGCTGCAGACGACGCCGGTCGGCATGCATCACCTTGAACAGGTAGCCGTCCAGCTCGATCTCCTCGCCCTTCTTGGGCAGGTGGCTGAAGGCGTGCATCACCAGACCGCCTACCGTATCCACCTCTTCATCGCTGAACTGGGTGCCGAAGAAGTCGTTGAAATCCTCGATCTCGGTAAGGGCACTAACCGAGAAGACCCGTTTGCTGATGCGGCGGATCTCGTCCGGCTCATCCTCGATGTCATCGAATTCGTCATCTATCTCGCCGACGATAAGCTCGAGAATGTCTTCAATGGTCACCAGACCGGAGACGCCACCAAATTCGTCGACCACGATGGCCATGTGGTAGCGCTCTTCACGGAACTCCTTGAGCAGACGGTCAACCCGTTTGCTTTCCGGCACGATCACCGTGGGGCGCAAGATTTTCTCGAGCTGCAGCGGCTCGCTGGCGTGATGGCCGCCAAACCCGAAGGGGAGCAGATCCTTGGCGAGCAGAATGCCCTCCACATGATCCTTGTCCTCGTTGATCACCGGGAAGCGGGAGTGGCCGGACTCGATGATCACCGGCAGGATTGCATCTACCGGTTGGGACTTCTCGATGGTCACCATCTGGGAGCGGGGGATCATGATATCGCGCACGCGAAGATCGGCGATCTCCAGCACCCCCTCGATCATGTCCTTGGTGTCCTGATCGATGAGGTCGCGCTCTTCGGCATCGGCTATCACGTCTACCAAATCATTGCGGTCTTTTGGCTCGCCCTGGAAGAGTTGGCTGAGTTTGTCGAGCCAGGTTTTCTTCGGCGAGCCGGTACTAGGGTGATCGTCGGTCATTTTCTCTCTTGGTTACTCGTATGAACACACTTGAAATAGTTCGGGTTATATAAGGATGGTCATCTGCTGTTTCAAGACGATGACCGTCCGGCGTTTTACTCTTCGTCGTTCAGATAAGGATCGGCAAAACCGAGCTCCTGCATGATGTCGCGCTCAAGCGCTTCCATCTCTTCGGCTTCCTCATCCTCGATATGGTCATAACCTAGCAGATGCAGACTGCCGTGCACAACCATGTGGGCCCAGTGGGCCATGAGGGGCTTGCCCTGCTCCTCGGCCTCGTGCTCTACCACCTGACGGCAGATCACCAGATCGCCGAGCAGCGGCAGCTCCAGACCGGGTGGCGCCTCGAACGGGAAGGAGAGCACGTTGGTGGGCTTGTCCTTGCCGCGATAGGTGAGGTTGAGCTCGTTGCTCTCCGCCTCGTCGACGATACGCACCGTTACTTCTGCCTCCTGCTGGAAGCCGAGAATGGTGCCGTCGAGCCAGCCTTGCAGTTGGGCTTCGGTGGGCAGGCCATCAGTGCTGGCACTGGCCAGCTGCAGATCCAGGGTTACGCTCATTGCTCGCTCTCTTTGCTGGCGTTTGTTTGGCCGGCCACCTTCTCGGCGGCCTGTTTGGCATCGAATGCCTCGTAAGCCTGCACGATGCGGGCCACCACCGGGTGGCGCACCACGTCTTTGGACTCGAAGAAGTTGAACGACAGACCATCGACCCCTGGCAGCACTTCCAGCGCGTGACGCAGGCCGGATTTGGCGTTGCGCGGCAGGTCTACCTGGGTGATGTCACCGGTGACCACTGCCTTGGAGTTGAAGCCGATGCGGGTGAGGAACATCTTCATCTGCTCGGTGGTGGTGTTCTGGGCCTCATCGAGAATGATAAAGGCGTCATTGAGGGTTCTTCCGCGCATATAGGCGAGCGGCGCCACTTCGATGATGTTGCGCTCCATCAGCTTCTCGACCCGCTCAAAGCCCAGCATCTCGAACAGGGCGTCGTAGAGCGGGCGCAGGTAAGGATCGACCTTCTGGGAGAGATCCCCGGGCAGGAAGCCGAGCTTCTCACCCGCTTCCACCGCCGGACGGGTCAGCAGAATGCGGCGAATTTCCTGACGCTCCAGCGCATCCACCGCCGCTGCGACCGCCAGATAGGTCTTGCCGGTACCGGCCGGGCCTATGCCGAAGCAGATGTCGTGGCGCACGATATTGGCAATGTACTGAGCCTGATTGGGGCTGCGTGGCTTGATGAGACCGCGCTTGGTCTTGACCGTCACCTCCTTGCCATAGGGGATGCTCGGCGCCGGTTCGTCATCCTGCTCCAGCACCCGCGACTCCTGAATGGCCAGATGGACCATGTCGGGGGTGATGTCGGTCACCTTGCCACCCTTGAGGGGCTGGGTTTCCACATAGAGGTGCTTGAGGATGACGGCGGCGGCATCCAGCTGGGCCGGTTTGCCCACCAGCTGGAAGTGGCTGTCACGGTAGCTGATCTCGACGCCGAGGCGGCGCTCCAGCTGCTTGATATTGTCATCGAAGGGGCCGCACAGGCTGGCAAGGCGCTGGTTGTCGGCGGGCTCCAGATGCAGATTCAGGGTCGAGATGTGTCGGCTCAAAATATCCTCGTCTCAAGGCGCTCCCCATCCGCCGGGCGAATGGGGAGGAGGGGATTAATGGGGTGTGAAGGCGGCCACGCCCAGCTCGTCCGGTACGTTATCCGGGCGACGGGCTAGGATTTCGCTCGGTGCGGTGGCGATCCGCAGGTTCATCTCGCTCTCGCCGCGGATGAACTTGCCGCGCAGGGAGTTGGGACGCACCTCGGTGATCTCCACGTCGGCAAAGCCGCCGATCAGGGTGTGCTGGCCTTCGAAGTTGACCACCCGGTTGTTCTCGGTGCGGCCACACAGCTGCATCGGGTCGAGCTTGGAGGGCCCTTCCACCAGGATGCGCTGGGTGGTGCCCAGCATGGCGCGGCCAATCTGCATCGCCTGGTTGTTGATGACGTGCTGCAGGCGGGCCAGACGGGCTTTCTTCACTTCCATGTCGACATCGTCGGGCAGGTCGGCGGCCGGCGTACCGGGGCGCGGACTGAAGATGAAGCTGAAGCTCATGTCGAAACCCACATCCTCGATCAGCTTCATGGTCGCTTCAAAGTCTTCGTCCGTCTCGTTCGGGAAGCCAACGATGAAGTCGGAGCTGATGGTGATGTCGGGACGGGCGGCACGCAGGCGACGGATCTTGGATTTGTACTCCAGGATGGTGTGCGGGCGCTTCATCATGGTCAGAATACGGTCGGAGCCGCTCTGCACCGGCAGGTGCAGGAAGCTGACCACTTCCGGGGTGTCTTTGTAGACTTCGATGATGTCGTCGGTGAACTCGATCGGGTGGCTGGTGGTGTAGCGAATACGATCGATACCGTCGATGGCGGCCACCAGACGCAGCAGCTCGGCGAAGGTGCAGATGCCGCCATCAAAGGTAGGGCCGCGGTAGGCGTTGACGTTCTGGCCGAGCAGGTTCACTTCGCGCACGCCCTGCTGGGCGAGCTGGGCGATTTCGTAGAGCACGTCGTCCAGCGGTCGGCTCACCTCCTCGCCGCGGGTGTAGGGCACCACGCAGTAAGTACAGTATTTGGAGCAGCCTTCCATGATGGAGACGAACGCGGTGGCCCCTTCGGCGCGCGGTTCGGGCAGGCTGTCGAATTTTTCGATCTCGGGGAAGGCGATATCAACCTGGGCACCACGGCCCTCTTGCACTTCCTTGATCATGGCGGGCAGGCGATGCAGGGTCTGCGGGCCGAACACGATATCCACATAGGGAGCGCGCTGGCGGATGGCATCGCCCTCCTGAGAGGCAACGCAGCCACCCACGCCGATCACCAGACCGGGCTTGTTGGCCTTGAGCTTTTTCCAGCGTCCCAGCTGGTGGAACACCTTCTCCTGCGCCTTTTCGCGGATGGAGCAGGTATTCAGCAGCAAGACATCTGCCTCTTCGGGCTCTTCGGTAAGGGTGTAGCCATTGCTGGCATCCAACAGGTCGGCCATTTTGGACGAGTCATACTCGTTCATCTGGCAACCCCAGGTTTTAATGTGAAGTTTCTTGCTCATTGCTTCTCTTGACTTGTTTTGAAATCGGCATGGTCAAAGGACCGCGCATTTTACTCCGCAATCTGGATACTGCCTAGCTAATATCCAGCTGGCAATGGTGCTCACCCGATACCTGTTGCCAGCAAGCTCAATAAGCTTTCTCCTTGATTTGACGCAGCAATTCCCCGTTTGTCTCACTGTTTATCAGCCGCCCTTGCGCTATCATGCAGCCATCCGGTTCACGTCCGGGCGTTGTCGCCGGACGCACCCTTTCAGGAATAAATGTATGGAACAGTGTGATATCGCCATCGTCGGCGCCGGCATGGTGGGCGCCGCCACCGCCTGTCTGCTGGCGGCTCAGGGCCTCTCGGTGCGGGTCATAGAGACCCAACTGCCGGAGCATTACGCGCCGGAGCAGCCGCTGGATCTGCGGGTCTCCGCCATCAGTCAGGCCTCGGTGGCGCTGCTGGAGCAGGCCGGTGCCTGGCACCATCTGCAGCAGATGCGGCTCTGCCCCTATCGCCAGCTGGAGACCTGGGAGCTGGACGGTTTTGCCACCCGCTTCAATGCCGCCGATCTCGGTCTGCCCCAGCTCGGCTACATCATCGAAAACCGGCTGGTGCAGCTCGCCCTGCTCAAGCGGATGGAAGATTTTCCTACCATCCAGACCCACACCCCGGCGGCGGTGACCAGCCTGCGCCAGAGTGCGGATGAAGCGGTGCTGACTCTGGATGATGGCACTGAGTTGGCGGCCCGTTGGGTGCTGGCCTGCGACGGTGCCGAATCCCACACCCGCAAGCTGGTCGGTATCGGCGTATCGCGCTTCGAGTACCGCCAGCACTGCATGCTGATCAATATCGACACCGACTTTGCGCAGGAAGATATCACCTGGCAGCAGTTCACCCCGAGCGGCCCGCGCGCCTTCCTGCCGCTGCCCGGTCAGCACGGCTCCCTGGTGTGGTATGACAGCCCGGCCCGTATCCGCGCGCTGGCGGCCATGAGCAACGAAGGGCTTGCCGCCGAAGTGCGCCGCCACTTCCCAAGCCGCCTCGGCGGATTTACCGTCACCGGCAAGGGGAGCTTCCCGCTGGTGCGCCGCCACGCCAACGACTATCACGTCGGTCGGGTGGTGCTGCTTGGCGATGCTGCCCACACCATCAACCCGCTGGCGGGGCAGGGGGTCAACCTTGGCTTCAAGGATGTGGCCTGCTGGGCTGATCTGCTGCAAGGAGCCGGCGCCGACTGGCATCAGCTGGCGTTGGCCGAGCGTTACGAGCGACGCCGTCGCCCCGACAACCTGCTGATGCAGTCGGGAATGGATCTCTTCTACGGGGTGTTCAGCAACGAGATTGGCCCCCTCAAGCTGGCCCGCAATCTGGCTCTCAATCTGGCGGACAAGGCGGGCCCGCTCAAGGAGATGGCGCTGCGCTATGCACTGGGGCTGGTTTGACAGGTAGAAACCAGATAACACGGGCTGAATGCGCGAAGGAGCAAAGGTGATGAGCAAGGCACTGCTGGTGATCGATTTTATCAACGATATCGCCCACCCCGACGGGCGCATTGCTGCCTCCGCAGCCCATGTGCTGGAGCAGAATGCCATCGCGCATGCCAATCAGGCGCTGGCCCATGCCCGCGCCAACGGCTGGCTGGTAGTGCTGATCAAGGTGGGCTTTGACGGCGGCTATCAGCTGCAACCCAAGGGGTCTCCCATGTTTGGTCGCGCTCACCAGTTGGGGGCGCTCTCTTTGGCTGACAGCGGCACCGACTTTCATCCTGATCTGGATGTGCAGCCCGGCGATCTGGTGCTGGCCAAGCCCAGAGTGAGTCCATTCTATGGTACTGCGCTGGAACCTGCCCTGCGGGCCAACCACATCGACCACCTCTATCTGTGCGGGGTGAGCACCAGCTGGGCCATTCAGGCGGCAGCGCGGGATGGTCACGATCGCGACTACGCCATCACCATTCTGGAGGATGCCTGCGCCGCCGCAGATGCCACCGAGCATCACACCTCGCTGCGGATGCTGGGTCGCATCGCCGAGATCATCAAGGTGTCCCAGCTGGCTTGATCCTTAACGCAGGCTGCACCCGATCACCGTGTTGAGATTGACTCTGCGGCCCCCTGTCGGGCCGCAGCACTTTTGGGCAACATGATTGTCGGGCAAGATAGTGCTCACATGGATAACAACAAGGATGGACAGATGCGTCATCAGGGACGGATCGCGAGCTGGAACGAGGCGCGCGGCTTTGGATTTATTACGCCGGAGCAAAATGGCGCCGAGCAGGCAATCAATGGAGCACGCAGTGCAGGGCTGTTTGTGCATGTTACGGCGCTGCAATCAGATGGCCGCGTGCCCGAGCCGGGGGAGCGTGTCACCTATCTGATCGGCAGTGGCCAGGATGGCAAACCGAGGGCGTTACAGGTTTTTTTCCCCGATCGCCCGCTCACGTTGGCGGGTGTTGTGCCGTCGGTCACACCATCAGCAGCAAGATCAGCCGCATCATCGGCGGCGCCTGCATTTCGGGCGGCAAGTCAGCCGCCAAGACCCACTTTTACCAGAGAGCGAAGTAACCCCTATCGACGTCGCAAGAGCAGCTGGAGTGGTAAATTGCTCCCCCTGTTGCTGCTCGTCGGCCTCTTTTCCATCTATTCCCGCTTCTTTGCCTATTTGTCGCCCGCATCGCCAGTTACTCAAGAGGAGGTTAGTTCCATCTTCAGTACGCCACAGGCAGCGACCTTTACTCGCCAGTGTGATGGTCGGCAGCATTGCTCCCAGATGACCTCCTGCGAGGAGGCAACCTGGTTTTTACAAAACTGCCCTGGTACCAAGATGGATGGGGAAGGAGATGGCATCCCCTGTGAAGATCAGTGGTGTGTTAATTGAAATGCTTTGATTCACAAAGGCCCGATTAATTCATCTCGATTGCTGAGCGCTATCTTCTCCTGGTTCCGTCTGCGGGAGTTTTTGGCTGGGTCAGCGATCGATTGTGGCTGGGTGCGGTGCGGGATGGGGATCGAGGACCAGCTGCACGAAGCGATCGCGGATCGGGTCGGCAAAGGCGGGGTTCCACACCAGACTTATCTCCCACTCGGAACAGGGGCCAAAGAGGGGATAGAGGGTGACGTCCGGGCCCGCGATAAAGCTGACGCTGTGCGGCAGGATGGCATTACCTATGCCTGCCGCAACCAATGCCACCAGAGTCTGAATATCCTCTGCCTCTTGAACCATGCCGGTCAGCCGGTTGGCGCCGAGAAACCCGGCGATCTGCCGGGTTAGGCCGGGACAACGGTAGCCCACCATCTGCAACAGGGGTTGACTGGTCAGTGCCTGCTGGACGTCAAACGATGACGGACCTGGCTGGGTCATCCGGGTTGGCACCGCCAGTACCAGCCGGTCGGTCAGCAGCCGATGTTCCTGCAACAGCGGAGTCTCTGGCCGACGCATAAAACCAAGTTGCAACTGGCCGGAGAGCAGCTGCTCCTGCTGGATCGCGGAGGGCATATCCTGCAGATGGACCATCACGTCCGTGACCTGCTGTTTGAAGCGGGCCACCAGCGCAGGGGCCAGCGCGAAACTCGACAGGCCAAACCCAATCTTGAGCCGACCGGCCACGCCACTCGCCACTGCCAGCGCGTGACGTTCAAACTCCCTGCCGTGTTTGACCAGTGCGCTTGCCTGAGTGAGCAGCTGGGCGCCGAGCGCCGTCAGCTCGGCACCATGTCGGCCCCGCTTGAACAGGGTGCAGCCCAGCGTCTGCTCCAGCCCCTGGATCTGCTTGGTGAGGGCCGGTTGGGTAATGAAGAGGCGATTGGCCGCTTCCCGGTAGTTGGCGGTCTCGGCCAGCGTCACAAACGCCTGCAGTTGCCTCAAGTCGAATTTCATTCCAATTGGTTATCCAAAGTGGCGATTTATTGATTATAAATTATCTAATCGCCTTGTTCTAATGGCTCGGCAAGGGGGGAATCGCCCTCCTCTGAACCGGAATAAGGAGCCATATCATGTCTACCCAACGTTATCTGTTTTTGATCAAGGGCAAGCTGGTGCTGGCTCAGCCGTTGGCGGCCCCGGAGACTGGGGAGCTGCTCGCCAGCCTGTTGCAACAGGGGTTTGTGGTCGGCCCCTTGCAAGTGTGGGCTGGCAGTACCGAGCAGGCGCTCGCCTGTTATGAGCGTGCCGCCCAGCAGCAGGCCTTTGCCGATGCGCTCTCTGGCTCTCTGCCCGAGCTGGCCGGGGTGCCTGTATGAGTGTCTGTATGAGTGCTGGCATGAACACGATCACCCTGTCGGTATCCGCCCTGCTGCTCGATATGGATGGCACCCTGGTCTGCTCGACAGGCGATGTGGAGCAGGTATGGCAGCTCTGGTGTCGTGAACATCTGCTCGATCCCGAGCCAGTGTTGGCGATGTGCCACGGTATACGTTCGCGCGAGGTGATCCGGGAGCTGGCCCCGCAGCTGGATGTGGAGCGGGAAGCGGCGCGGCTCGACGAGCTGGAGATGCTGCATACCGGCGGCGACGCCATCGCAGGAGCTGGCGAGTTGCTGCGCCATTTGCCGCCAGAGCTTTGGGCCATCGTGACCTCCGCCAGCGAGCAGGTTGCCCGTCACCGCCTGAATTGTGCCGGTTTGCCGCTGCCGGCCGTGCTGGTGGGGGCCGAAGCTGTGATCAATGGCAAACCCGATCCCGAGCCCTATCTGCTGGGCGCTGTACGGCTTGGCGTGTCGCCCGCTCGTTGCTTGGTGTTCGAGGATGCCCCGGCCGGTATCGAGAGCGCCCTGCGTGCAGGTTGCACCGTGGTGCAGGTAGGGGGCGATGCGCCGCTCAATCCGGCGGTGGTGGCGGTGATCCGCGACTGGCGCGAGGTGAGAGTGGTGTCAGGGAAAGGCGAGTCCTTGCTGGTGATGCTGTCGATGCAGGGCGCCAACCAAGAATGACGGCACGAGAGCTCTGGGAGTTGAATTAGGGGGCTGAGCCTGATGGCTGGCGGTCAGTTACTCAGGCGCATGTGGCTCTTGGTCGCAAAAGTTATAGACGATCCCCACCGATTATCTTCCGGGCGTTTACATGCAGTGGGTTCACTTTCAACCGGAGGTAAAAAACCGTCTGCAGGCGACCGGATTGATCGCCTGCAGATGGAGCTGGTTTAGCTGAACAGCAGGTAGGAGAGGGTCATGCAGCAGATGATGCCCGAGATGATGGGCACCGAGGTGCGCTTGATGATCTCGATGGGATTGCTGCCGGTGATCGAGGCGATGACGATGATCACCGCGGCGACCGGCGACATGGATCGGATCAGGTTGGCAGTGAGCTGCATCGGCAGGGCCACCGCGACACTGTTGACGCCGACCTTCTCAGTGATCTCGGGAATGATGTTGATAAAGGAGTAGAAGACTGCCAGCCCACTGCCGCTGATAAAGCCGATCAGCGCCGCCGTACCGGAGAAGAAGAACATCAAGATGGAGCCGACGCCGTCGATGTGTTTCACGCTATCGACCAGGGTATCGATGATGCCGATGGCTTTCAGTCCCTCCACCAGCATGCTGGCCGCTACTATGAGCGAGACCACCTGAGCCAGACCCGTCCCCATGCCGGTGAAGAAGATGGCGAACTCCTTGCTGGTCTCCTTGATATTGCCTTTGCGCAAGAGTTCTACCCCTATGGTGAGCAGCAGGCAGACGAAGGTGATCTCCACCAGCCCTAGGGAGATATGGGTGAAGCAGATGCCGAACAGCAGTACCAGCACCAGCGGCAGTACAGGGAAGAGGCCGTAGTAGGCGGGTGGCAAGCCGGTGGGCACGGCGAGCGATTCCTCTTTTTCCTCTAGTCCGCTGCGCGACTGCTGCCGCTTGTCCATCGCCTTCTGCCAGAAGTAGTGCACCACTGCCATCAACGCCAGTGTCGGCAGCGAGATGGGGGCGTGGTAGGAGACGATGTACTCCACCAGCGGGATGCCCAGCTTCTGGGCGGCCAGCACGTTATCGGCCCCCAGCGGGCTGGGCATGATGGTGGCAGTGGTGGCAATGACGGCCCCCGCGGTGAGGGAGGACATGTTCGATGCCTTCAGTACCGGATAGAGGGTCGCCATCAGCAACACTGCCAGACTGGCAGCGCTTGGCACCACCAGTGAGAGCAGATTGCCCAAGAGGAAAATCACCGGCACCAGCAGGTAGGGGGAGCGGATGCGACTCAAGGGGCGGGTCAGCAGCATCACGGTGACGTCGTTGGCGCCGATGTGGCTCATGTAGCTGGAGAAGCCGAACAGCACCATGATGGTGAGGCCGACATTGCCCATCTGGCTGATGAAGATCTGCTTGATCTGGACGAAGGGATCAAGCCAGCTGAGGCCGCTGCTCTGCGCCGCAGGCAGCAGGGGGTGGCCCAGTCCGACGGCGGCAAACATCAGCAGCAGCCCGGCGCCAAACAGCACTATCTTGGCATCGTAGTTTTTGGCGATGAGATAGCCGCAGATGACCAGGATCAGGGTGCTGACAATTATTTCCAGCATGTTTCCAACACTCTCTTCTTGATGTGAATGGGCCAGCGGGCTGGCGGTTCGGGATCAGATGGCGCGGGCAAGGGTCTCCATGCACCAGGCCCTGAATCCGGGCACGTCGATATCGAGACACACCTCGGCGTTGGGCGGGCGTTTGAGCCGGTTGTTGATATCCACCGAGGTGGTGCCGAGGGTGTGCTCACCCCGGGTCTCGATGGCCACATGGCAGGCCCAGGTGATAAAGAGATCGGGGCGCACCAGATAGGCAATGGCGCAGAGATCGTGCATCTTGAGCCCGGTCTGCATACTGCCGCCGCGATAGTGGCCGAACAGGGCGTGGAGCATGGCGCCGGTGCGGTTGAGGGCGGGCAGCGCCGCAATCATCTCGCCGGTCAGGGTGGCCCGGCTGGTGACATCGAGTCCGCACATCACGATGGGCAGACCGCTGCTGAAGACGATGTGAGCCGCCTCCGGATCCACGTAGATATTGAACTCGGCATTGGGGGTGTGGTTGCCCCGACCGGCCGAGCCGCCCATCAACACGATCCGCGCGATCTTCTCCCGACACTCGGGGTGCAGGGTGAGCAGCAGGGCGATATTGGTCAGCGGCCCGATGGGCACCAGCGTCATGGATTGTTCGCTGGCGAGCAGGGTGGCCTTCATGGCTTCGACGGCATGCTCCGGTATCGGCTGTTGCCCGGGTTCGGCAAACTCGTAACCATCGAGGCCGGAGTGGCCGTGGATATGGCTGGCATTGTCGAGGGGGCGCACGAGGGGCTGGCTGGCCCCCTGTGCCACCGGCACCTCTTTGCCGAAAAAGTGCAGCAGGCGCAGGGCGTTGCGGGTGGTCTTGCTGACATCGACGTTGCCGGCGACCGTGGTGATGAGCGCCAGCTCGATCCCGGGGTGAAACAGGGCGGCGGCGATGGCAACGGCATCGTCGATGCCGGGGTCGGTATCCAGAATAATGGCGACAGGGTTCACGCTGTTCTCCTCGAGGTTAATCGGCTTGGCTGGCATCGTGGGGCCAGCAGCAGATAAAGGGGTCGACAATCTCGCGGGTCAGGCCATCGGTGAGGCCGAGATCGGTCAGATGGGGCCCCGCATTGCAGGCAAGGCAGGTTCCCTCGATGGCCTTGAAGACACGGTAGGGGGGCTCCCATTCCACCACCTTGCCGCTCACTTCGCGCAGAGCGTGGAAGCTGGCGGCCAGCTCGCTGGCCGGCAGGTCGGAGAGCATGCCGGCGATGGGCATGGCAACGTGGGCCAGCACCTCACCCTGCTGGACGACCGCCATGCCGCCCCCGCTGGTGATCAGAGTGTTGGCGGCCAGCATCATCTCTTGCGGGTCGCGCCCCAGCACCACCAGATTGTGGGAGTCGTGGGAGTAGCTGGTGGCGATGGCCCCTTGCAGCTCGCCCCACCCCTCCAGCAGCGCCAGCCGGGTGCCCGCCTGATGGCGGCCATGGCGGTGTTGCACCGAGATGAGGCTAAATCCCGCAGGCACGATGACCTGACCATCCCGAACCTCAACCTCGGTTTCACTCCACTGGGTGAAGCGAGCCCCCTTGATGGTCTTGAAGCGGGCCCGACCCGCAGTCAGCCCGGGTACCCGGATGATGAACTCCTCCTGCGTGCGCAGGGGGATCTGCATGGTATCGCGCGGCGCCTGACAACCGGCGACAGGCTCGGAGGGGTTGAGAATGGCGCCATGGCGGGCGACCCGCTGACCACCGCTGTAGACCCAGAGCGGGTTGAGATCGGTGAGGTTGTCGAACACCACCAGGTCGGCGCAGCGGCCGGCAGCAACCAGCCCCAGATCGTTGCGCTGCAGCCGGATGGCGGCATTGAGGGTGGCCATCCGCAGCACGTCGGGCACCGCCAGCCCCAGCTCTGCCAGCAGCTTGACCAGCGCAATCATGCCCCCTTTCTCCAGCAGCATGTCGGGCGGCACATCGTCGGTACAGAGGGTGATTTGGGAGGAGAGGTGGGGCAGCTGTTTCAGCGCAGCGACGATCTCCGGCAGCAGGTAGGGGTGGGAGCCGCGCAGCTGGAGGGTGAGCCCGGCCCGCAGCTTCTCCAGCGCATCGGCAGCCGAGGTGAGTTCGTGATCCGAGCTGACCCCGGCGGCCAGATAGGCTTGCAGCCGGTGACCAGTGAGGCCCCGGGCATGTCCCTCAATCAGGGCATTGCGCTGCAAACCGGCGTGCAGGATGCCGGTCATCCGCTCGCTGCCGCCCAGCACCCCCTGCATGTCCATCACCTCGGCGATCCCCGCCACCTCAGGCCACTCCAGCATGGTCGCCATCTCGGGGCCGTGGAAGTCGGCCCCCGACATCTCGAGACCCGGCGTCGAGGGAACGCTGGAGGGGGCGGCGCAGATGACCCGCAGCGGCAGATTGCGGCTGGCGTCGATGGCATAGCGTACCCCCGCCAGCCCGAGCACATTGGCCAGCTCGTGGGGATCCCAGAAGATGGTGGTGGTGCCCTGCGCGACCACCACATCGGCGTAGCGCTCCGGCGTCAGGTGGGAGCTCTCCATATGGACATGGCTGTCGATAAGACCGGGCGAGAGATAGGCGCCGGCCAGATCGTGGGTCTCGCGTGCCTGCTGGAAGGAGCCGACCGGATGGACGCTGGCGATCAGCGGGCCGACCAGCCCCACGTCGACGGGGCGGATCTCGCCGGTCACCATGTCGATCAGGTTGGCGTTGGTCAGCAGCAGATCGAAGGGGGCTTCGCCGAGGGCGGCCTGCACGGCGCGGCGGCGCAAGTTGAGGGATGCATCTTGTTCACACATGAATGAGATGGCCTGACAAGGGGAATAATGGGCCCACTTTAGGGAGGGGATTGGCCCGTGCATAGCGCAAAGAATTTATAACTGGATAAGAAAGGGTTATGCTGCTGCAAACGTTTTTCTCCGGTTGTCGATTTCATGTCCGAACCCTGGCGCCGTCTGCCTGCGCTCTCTCTCAAGCAGATCCAGTATTTTGTCACGCTGGCCCAGCTGCGCCACTTCACCGAAACGGCCAATCAGATGGCCATCAGCCAGCCTGCCCTGAGCAGTGCCCTGCGCCAGATTGAATCTGTGCTTGGCGGTAAACTGTTTCACCGTACCGCGCAGGCGGTCACCCTGACCGAACAGGGGGAGGCGATCCTGCCTCACGCCAAGGGGCTACTCAATGTGGCCCATGCCGCTTTTGCCGATATGCAGCAGGTGATGGCAGAAGGGGGCGATGGCACCCTGCGCATCGGTCTGATCCCGTCGGCCTGCACCCTGATGTTTCCGCTGGCGGCCGCCCGTCTGCAGCAGCAGTTTCCGGGCTTGCGGGTCGAGTTTCAGGATCACACCAACGACGGTCTATTGCAGGCGCTGGCCGAGGGGTCTCTGGATGCAGGGATTGGCGTGCTGGATGGCGAGTTGCCCGACTCGCTGGAGGTGACGCCGCTGCTGGACGATGCGCTGGTGGCGGTGATCAACCGGCAGGATCCGCTGGCAGCGGAAGAGATCATCAGCTGGCAGGCGCTGACCCGCCGCGACATCGCCCTTTTTGCCAGAGGCAACGTCAGCCGGCAGGTCAACGGACTGGCCCAGAGCCAGTTGCCCGGGCTCAAGCCCAGATACACCACAGATTATGTCGAGACGCTTTACGGCTTGGTGCGCTCAGGGTTGGCAGTTGCTATCCTGCCCGGACTCTATGCCGCGAACCTGCGCGATCCCCAGCTGAAAGTCGTGGCGCTGCACGAGCCAGTGCTGAGTCGAACCCTGGCGCTGATGTGGGCGAAAGGACTCTCCCGATCAACTCGCATCGACGAAGGGCGAGCCCTGCTGCGCGCCACCATTATCGAACAGCTAAGTAGTCAGCACGGCTGAGGCTGGCACGAGGTGAAGGTGGAACCTGGAGAGACATCCCTGCTGGTGACGCTGCCCGCCTGAGCTGTGGTGCGAGTGCGTGACGACCGCAGATTGCGGTATGAACCATCGCTATCCGAACTCTTGATGTCGCAATAAAAACGCCCCCGAGATGCGGGGGCGTTTTGCTATCTGGCCGTTATTTGAAAACGCGGAAACGGGTGGCATCGTCGATGAAGGTCTTGTCGCCGGCCGGTTGCTGGATGCTGCCAAAGGGCATCTGGGCACGCAGCAGCCAGCTGGCTGGCAGGTTCCACTCCTTGCGTACCGCCTCGTCGATGAGGGGGTTGTAGTGTTGCAGGGAGGCGCCGATCTTCTCCTGGGCCAGGGTGGTCCAGACCGCAAACTGGGCGATGCCGGTGGCATGTTCCGACCAGATGGGGAAGTTGTCTGCATAGAGGGCAAACTTTTGCTGCAGATCCTTGATGACGTCGGTGTCTTCGAAGAACAGCACAGTGCCGAAACCTGCGCGGAAGCTGCCATCCACCTTGGCCTCACTCTGGGCGTAGGCCTCCGGCGGCACGATCTTTTTCAGCTCGGCTTTGACGATATCCCACAGCTTATGGTGCTGGGCGCCAAACAGGATGACGGCGCGGGAGCTCTGGGAATTGAAGGAGGAGGGGCTGTGCCTGATGGCATCCTGGATCAGGGCCGTCAGTTGTTCCGGTGTATGGGACACCTGGCTGCCCAGGGCATAGATGGTACGACGTGCTTTGATCTGTTCGATAAACGGACTGCTCATAACATCTCCTTGTTCTGCTTGGCGTTGCAGCCGGTGATGGACGGTGTGTCCAGCGCCGGCCGCGTCAGGTATAGACTATAACACCCGCAATGCAGAGCGGGGTTAACCCGGGGTAACTAGCGTTTTTCCTGTCAGTTGATATTCGTTTGCGAACCTTGATGTTTTGTTAGTATTGGAAATGTCATTAAAGGGGCGTTGAAGTGATATTAATCAATGATTCACTCTCCTTTCTCTCGCACAATCCCGCTATGTTTTCCCCTGTTCGGATGTCATGTGAGCCGCTCGTATCTCAACAAGCGTTACTATGTGCTGGCCCCCCTCTCCGCACTGCTTGGCTTGTTGATCCTGATCGTGACTATCATCATGGCCATTGCCAGCTATCTGCGGGATATCGACATGACGGTATCCGGCTTCGGTCACATGGCTTCCTCCGTTGAGGCGTCCTTGATCCACGAGATGGTGAAGGTCAATGAGCGGCAACTGGCAGTGCTGGAGGGCTCCCTAGACAAGGAGAAGATAGCCCGCGGCGAGCCGGCCGACTCTCCCATCTGGGCTATTGCCCATCAGATCAAGCCCGGCAACCACTATATCTACTTTTACAACCTGAAAGCGGATCGCATCGACAGTTACCCGGAGTGGCTCGCGCCCCCAGGTTATAAGGCAGCGCTGCGCCCCTGGTATCAGGTGACCGCCATGCCGGGCGACGAGCCCGTCTGGTTTGGCCCCTACCCTGAATACAATACTCAGGAGCTGATTCTCAGCCTGATCAAACGGGTGAGGGACGAGCAGGGGCAGTTGCTGGGTCTGCTGATGGTTGACATGTCATTCGACTCGCTGCAGCAGGCGCTGCAGCGCACGGTCGGTAGTAATCAGGCGGCACTCTATCTGACCTTGCGTGACACTGATCAGCTGGTAGTGGGCAGCAATATGGATCTGCTGGCGACCAACACCATCAAGCAGCATCAGAGTCAGCAGTGGCTCGGCCTGGATGTGCTGTGGCATGGGACTTATATCAAGCGTGAGCTGGCGGATATTGGTTGGGATCTCAACATCTATCTGCCGCCAGTACTGTTTCGTGACAGCCTCTACGATGCGTTGCAGATGGTGGTTTTTCCACTGCTCTCTCTGTTTGCCATCTGGTGTTGCAGCCTGAGTCTGCTGGTGCGGATCTTCCGCCAGGAGCAGGAGCTGGTGTCGGGCTCATTGACCGGCATCGTGCGCGATCTGGAGCGTTCAGCGCCTGTCAGTGAGCCCAAGACCTGGTTCGTGCGGCGTAGCCTGAACGAGATCGATCAGGTCAGGGCCAGTTTTCTCAAGGGGCAGGATGCGCTGTTGCGGGATCCCCTGACCGGTATCATGAACCGACGAGCCTTCGAGCAGCACAAGGCGGCACTGGAGCAGAGGGGGGCGTGCTTCTGGCTGCTGCTGTTTGATGTCGATCACTTCAAGGGGATCAACGACAGCCAGGGCCATGCCTTCGGCGATCAGGTGCTGTGTCGGGTGGCCAACTGTCTTGCTGATGTGCTGGGGGTGAGTACGGTTTACCGGATAGGTGGGGATGAATTTGCCGCTCTGCTGCAACAGCCACAGGATGAGTTGGCGGAGAAACTCGGTTGTCTGCTTGAACTGGTGCGTCAGCAACAGTGGCGTGAACACCATGGGCCGATCACCCTGAGTGCCGGCGGCGCCTGCCATTCTCCTGCCGCCGGCCCTATCTTCGAGCGGGCTGATGCTGCCCTCTACCGCAGCAAGGAGGCTGGCCGGAACTGCTGGCATCTGGCTGAAGGGGTGGCAGGGGCCCTTGACTGACAGCTTTTGTCCCAGCGCGCTGACTATTCGACAGGACGCGGCTGCCAGGTTATCGGTCACTTTGTCGTGACTGTCTGGTTCAATGTTAATTTTCACGTTTTAATTCAATAGGTTGATTCTACTCTTCCTGTGTTGGCTGTGACTGTACTGCCATTGACTGTCGCATCCCTGTTTTCTGCTGGCTGGCGAACCTGATAGCTCTTTGTATAGTGCTGCTGATTATTAATCAGGTTTGACAGGAGTATCCATGGATATGAGTACGCGTGGCATCGGTGCTCTGGCTCTGTTGGGGGCGTCATTGCTGGGCAGCACTGCGGCCCACGGTTCGGAAACTCTCAACACCATTCTCGGTGGTGGCGCAGGCGGGGTGGCGGGCACCATGATCGGCAAGGAGTTGGGGGGAGATACCGGTGCGCTGGTGGGGGCTGCATTGGGCGGCGCAGCCGGTGGTGCGGCGACGGCCAACAAGGGCAACAAGAATGAAGCGGCCCTTGGTGGCGCGGTGGGGGCGCTGGGCGGTGCCGCTATCGGCAAGAGTGTCGGTGGCGATACCGGTCAGCTGATCGGCGCCGGGGTTGGCGGGGCGAGCGGTTCGGCCATCGGTGCCAAGACCGGCGATGGCCACCAGAGTCAGGAGCGCTATTACGATGATGACGATGATCATCACCATCACAAGCACCACAAGAAGTACAAAAAGCATAAGAAGCACAGATGGCACGACGACAATTGATGCGTGTGCAGTGAGTGCGGAAGATGCAAAACGGGGCCTGTTGGTCCCGTTTTGCATGGTGTGGTCACTCGATTTTGCGGTGACTCGCTCGTGCGGTTACACCAGCCGGTGCTGGCGGCGACCGGCGGCAAAGGCGTTGATGTTGTCGATCAGCTGGTCGGCCAGTCGCTGCATCGACTCCTCGCTGGCCCAGGCCACATGAGGGGTCAGAATGAAGTGGGGGTATTGCAGCGCCTTCATCAAGGGATGGTCGGGAGGCGGCGGTTCGACGCTCGCCACATCGAAACCGGCACCACCGAGGCGACCGTTGGCCAGCGCTTGCAGCAGCGCCTCCTCATCCACCAACCCACCGCGGCCGACGTTGATCAGCAGGGCGCCCGGTTTCATCAGATCCAGCTCCCGCTCGCCAATGAGGTTGCGGGTGTAGGGGGTGAGCGGGCAGTGCAGGCTGATCACATCCGAACTTTGCAGCAACTCGTCGAGAGGCAAGCGATCCTCGTCGTGACTGGCGCCGACCTGGCTCTGGGCGTAGCGCACACTCATCCCCATCCCTTTGGCCCGCTCGCCGAGCGCCTGTCCGAGCGTTCCTTTGCCGATGATGCCAAGCTGCTTGCCGTGCAGATCCATGATGTTGTGGTCGAAGAAGCAGAACTGGCCGCTCTGTTGCCAGCGCCCCTCCAGCAGCGACTGGCGCCAGCAGAAGAGGTTGCGCGACAGGGCCAGCATCAGTGCCATGGCGTGCTCCGGCACCGAGGGGCCCGAGTAGTTGCGGATATTGCACACCCCGACGTTGGCGGCGCGGCACGCCTCCAGATCCACGTTATCGCTGCCTGTAGCGGCGAGCGCGATGAGTTTGAGTTCCGGCAGTTGGGCCAGCTCGGCGGCGCCGATGCGCACCTTGTTGATGATGGCGATGCTGGCATCTTTCAGCCGCTCGACCACCTGTTCCGGGGTCGTGCTGGGATAACTCTGCCAGTGGTGGGGAAAGTCGGGATGATGCAGGGTGATGCCCGCATCCAGGGTATCGCTGTCGAGAAACACAATCTGCTGCATGTACCTTCCTGCCATATTCGGGTTTGAACCGTCATGATGCCAAAAAGGGCGCCATCAGAGCCAGTGTGCCGCGCCATGGCGGGTGGGCTTTCTCCGGCAGATGTGATGTTGCGCGTGCTTTGTGGCCTTGGTCAGAGCCAGCCCAGATGGTTGAGCCACCCCTGAATGCGGGAGGGGGTTTCGCCCAGTTCCATCAGGGCGTAGGGGCGATAGTTGAGCTTGTGGCTGCGACGGCTCTCGGTCTGGCGTGCCTCGGCCGCCAGCAGCGGCCAGCGGCCGCCATCCTCCTGATAGAGATCCAGAGTAGGGATGGTGCCCTGCGCTATCTCTTTTGCGAGGATCTGGTTGCTCTGCTGGTCGGGGAAGAAGCCATCGAGCAGCACCAGCGCATCGGGGGCGGGCAGCTGTTCGCTGGCGATAAGGTTGGCGGTCCAGGCGGCGCCGGTGCCTTGCGCCAGGATCAGCTTGAAGCCCCCCTCCTGCAGCTTGGCATCGGCCAGCTTGCTGATCCGCTCGGCCAGTTGTTTGCGAAAGGCATCGCTCTCCTTGGCTTTTTTCTCGGCGGCTGGGTCGAGCTCGGTTTGCTGGGGAGAGGGGAGCAGCAGCAGGGTATCAAAGCCCAGCTGGCTGAGGGCTCGGGTTAGTTGCCAGAGCTGACCGCTGCGCTGCCAGTCGGGCAGCAGGATGGCGAGACCCACATAGTTGTCGCTGTCATGCTTGGCAAACAGCACCGTCTGCTTGTCGATCTGGGTAGCCTCGGGTTGCCCTTTCCAGTCGCTCGCTTGCCAGTGATCGAGGGGGAGTGGCTCTGCGATGGGCGGCGCAACGTCGCTCGCCTGCGCGACATGGCCAGCCAGCATGGTCAATAACAGCAGTGATAAGGATAATCTGGCCATAGTGTGCTCCCCCGGTTATCTGGGTTAGCGGCGGCGGTGGGATTTTCTGAAGGGGGAGGCGGCGTTATGGCCGCGAACAGGCAATAAAAAAGCGAGCCGGAGGCTCGCTTTTTTGCAATCAATTCAACGTGGTCAATTAGTTGACGCGACGCTTGAATTCACCGGTGCGGGTATCGATTTCGATCTTGTCACCGATTTCTACGAAAGCGGCAACAGCCAGCTCGTAGGTAGTGCCTTTCAGACGGGCAGGCTTGGTCACTTTACCGGAGGTGTCGCCACGGGCAGCCGGTTCGGTGTACTCAACTTCGCGCACGATGGTGGTCGGCAGTTCTACGGAGATGGCTTTCTCGTTGTAGAAAGTCACTTCACACAGATCTTCCATGCCGTCTACCAGGTAGTTCAGCACGTCACCCAGGTTGTCTTTCTCTACGTCGTACTGGTTGTACTCGGTGTCCATAAAGACATACAGGGGGTCGGAGAAGTAGGAGTAGGTGCACTCTTTACGCTCCAGCTGAACAACGTCCAGCTTGTCGTCGGCCTTGAAGACAGTCTCGGTGGCGCTGCCGTTCAGCAGGCCTTTCAGCTTCATTTTGACCACGGCGGAGTTACGGCCGGATTTGTTGAATTCAGCCTTCTGGACCACCATCGGCTCGGTGCCGATCATGACTACGTTACCAGCGCGGATTTCCTGAGCGGTTTTCATGTAAAAAATTCCTGTTCGTGAAACGGACGGATAAAAACTGCCAGATTATATACGGCTTTCCAGAAATTTCACCAACCTCGTGACGAGATCCCCATCCCGGTGCAGCTTCTGTGACCAGAGTCGCCCATGTTGCTGCCAAATCGCGCTGTATTGCGGCCATTGGGCCCAGAGTGCGCGGCAATCTTCCCCACGGTTGAGAGCCAGATTGAAGCGGCGCAGCCATTGGCCGCAATCGGCAGGCAGATCAGCAAGATAGTGGTCGAGGAACTGCTCCAGTTTGATCAGATGGGCCTCCTCCTCCTGTTGGTAGATATGCCAGAGGAAAGGACGTGCTGCCCACTGGGCCCGCACGAAGGAGTCCTCCCCGCGCACCAGATTGAGATCGCAGCTCCACAGCAGTCGATCGTAACCGGCCTGATCGGTCATCGGCAGCAGCTTGATGGTGAGGTTGCCCGAGTGGAGCAGATCCCCCGCCTTGGCGGTGGTGATGGCCCCTTCAAGGCTTGCGCCGCGCAGCACATCCTGTAGCGAGCGCCCCAGCGGCAGCAGCAGGGTGACGGGTGTGGTGCTCTGGCACCAGCTCTTGACCAGGCTTTGCAGCGCATCGCTCTCGTAGGTAAAGAGGCTGACCCGCAGCTCGTGCTCTTGTCTGGGCGGCAAACCGAGGCTGGCCCAGTAGGCTGCCAGTCCCGCATCATCTTGCTGCCACTGCTCCCGTTCGGTGATGAGGTCGTGCTCGCACAAAAGGCCGCCGGTTTTAGCGGTAAAGCCCGGGAAGAAGAAGTATTTGTTGAGGCTTTTATTGCCAACCCGCTGGGGCGAGGCGAGGCCGTGGCAATCCTCGACCCAGCTCTCCGCCGAGAGGTACTCCAGATTGATCCAGCAGGGGGGCTTGGGTTGGCTCGCCATCAGTTCGGCCATTCGTTCAATGAAGGGGGCGGGCAACTCGCAGGCAAAGGCCTCGATCACCACCTTGGCCGGTGCCATGTCGCTCGGCAGGGTCTCATGCCAGTGCTGGATATAGATGCCTTCGACCCACTGGCCATCCTGCGCCGGGTCGAGCCCGGGGCAGATGCGGGCGAAACTTGCCAGATCGTCCACCCAGAGTCGCACCTGAACCTCATCGCCATGTGCCGCAATATTCCCCTCCCGTTTTAGCTGGCGGGCGAGTCGCCAGGTGACACCGATGTCGCCGAAGTTATCGACGACGCAACAGAAGATATCCCAGTCAAACGGGGGCAGGTGAGTGGTCATGGCTCGGGATCCCAGATGCAAAAAAACCGGTGCGCAGGGTAGCACACCGGTTGACTGGCTTCTAACCGTCAGCGCGTGACGGTCGCTGCGGCAGCTTACTCCTTGCCGTAGACGTTGTTCTCTTGCTCGCGAACCCGGATGAAGGTGGTGCGCTTGGTCAACTCTTTCAGTTGGCTGGCTCCGACGTAGGTACAGGTGGAGCGCACGCCGCCCAGAATGTCGCGCACGGCGTTCTCGACCGGGCCGCGGTAGGGCAGCAGCACGGTTTTACCCTCGGAGGCTCGGTACTCGGCGACGCCACCGGCGTGCTTGTCCATGGCGCTGGAGGAGCTCATGCCGTAGAACTTCATGAAGGGTTCGCCGTCTACATCGACGATCTCGCCACCGCACTCTTCGTGGGCTGCCAGCATGCCACCCAGCATCACGAAGTCGGCGCCGCCGCCGAAGGCTTTGGCGACGTCGCCCGGGCAGGTGCAGCCGCCGTCACCGACGATCTGGCCGCCGAGGCCGTGGGCCGCGTCGGCACACTCGATGATGGCGGAGAGCTGCGGGTAGCCGACGCCTGTCTTGACGCGAGTGGTACAGACCGAGCCCGGGCCGATACCGACCTTGACGATGTCGGCGCCGGAGAGGATCAGCTCTTCGACCATCTCGCCGGTCACTACGTTGCCCGCCAGAATGACGTGGTTGGGGCAGGCTTCACGAATCTTGCGTACGAACTCGACGAAGTGTTCGGAGTAGCCGTTGGCCACATCGACACAGATGAAGCGCAGCGCTTCGGACATGGCGAGGATCTGGCGGGTCTTGGCGAAATCTTCAGCCGAGGTGCCGGTGGAGACCATCACATGGCCCAGCAGCGCCGGGTCGGTCTCGTTGACGAAAGCTTGCCACTGCTCAAGGCTGTAGTGCTTGTGTACCGCGGTCATCATCTCGAAACCGGCCAGCGTGCGCGCCATGGCGAAGCTGCCGACGGTATCCATGTTGGCGGCGATGACGGGTACGCCTTGCCATTGGGTCTGAGTATGTTTGAAGGTGAACTGACGGGTCAGGCTTACTTGGGAACGGCTCTTGAGAGTAGAGCGCTTGGGGCGGAACAGGACATCCTTGAAACCGAGCTTCAAGTCTTCTTCGATACGCATTACAAATTCCTTATTGAGCCTTGTTGAAAGTCACTTTTGCAGTGGCAAATTTTCGGCAGGCGCAAAAAAACCGGTGGTTTTCAGGCCCTCCGGTTTACAACAGTGTAGGCAAAAATCCCTTCAGAACAAGACTGATAATTTGTAAATCCTTGTGGTAGCCTTTGGCGTCACAACCTGAGGTTAACCACCAGTTTCATCCAGCACCGTTCGGTGCCTTGCTCTCCTACGATATTCCCGCCCGCTTGGGCCGCCGTTCGGCCACTCTTTGTCCTCTCTCTCCTGACCCGCCAGATATTATCCAAGTAGCTGAAATAAATCGGATTGACCCACAATGGGACTGTGGTAGATCTGGGCGCAGGATTGACAAGGCAGGGCAGTAAAATGGGCAAGATGATGGTGGGGATCACCCTGATGCTGGCACTGTGTGGCAGTGCGCTGGCTGAGACCCCGGCCAGCTATGGCTGGATCGAGAAGGGGCTTATTTTGCCTACCGGCGTGGCGGTGAAGATGAAACTCGACACCGGGGCGCTCACCTCTTCCCTCGATGCACGCTCCATCACCAGATTCAAACGGGATGGCAAGCCCTGGGTGCGCTTCATGCTGGTGGTAACTGATGCCGACAGCGGCAAGCTGGTCAAACAGCAGTTCGAGCGGCGGGTCGAGCGCAGCGTGACGGTGCGCGGGGCGGGCGGCATGGAGCAGCGGCCAACGGTGACCATGTCCATCTGTCTGGGGGACAAGGTGTATGAGGAGTGGTTTACCCTGCGGGATCGCAGCAAGATGATCTATCCGGTGCTGCTGGGCCGACGTCTGCTGGCGGAGCTGGGCCCGGTGGATGCCAGTCGAACCTTTACCGTGCAGCCAGATTGTCATTGAAAGTAAAGAGCCCGCATCGCGGGCTCTTTACTTATCGCTTATCTTGCCGGCGGGAGCGGGAGTAACACGCTCACCTCCAGCCCCCCTTCCGGCCGGTTGTGGACATCGAGGTCGGCGCCGTGCAGTTGGGCGATGCGTGAGACGATGGCCATGCCGAGCCCCACGCCATCCCCCTGCTGGGGATTGACCCGAAAGAAGCGTTCATACAGCCGGGGCAAGGCACTGGCGGGAATGCCGGGGCCGTTGTCGCTCACATCCACCCTCACCCGGTTGCCCTCTCGCAGTACCCGCACCCTGATCTCGCCCTCTGGCTGGGTGTAGCGCAGCGCATTGTCGATGAGATTACTGAACAGCAGGTCGAGCAGGGTGGCCTGCCCCATCACCAGCTGCGGCAATTCACACTCCAGCGACAGCTGCTGATCCTTCTTGAGCGCGATGGGTGCCAGGGTCGCGAGGGTGCCTTGCAGCAGGTGACCCACCTCCAGTTCGGTCAATACCAGCCCCTGCTGGTTGTCGATGCGGGCCTGGGTCAGTAGTTGCCGGATCAGCCGATCGCTGCGATCGAGGGCCTGCAGCATCTTGTGCAGGGATTGCTGGCGGCTCACTTCATCTTCGGCAGCCAGGGCATTTTCACTGTGGATCCGCAGTACCGCCAGCGGGGTGCGCAGCTCGTGGGCCGCCTCGTTGGTGAACTGCTTCTCCCGCTCTATGGTCTCCGCCAGCGCCTGCATCAGCCGGTTGATCTCGTTGGTGAGGGGGGTCAGCTCCTGCGCGCTTATCTTGAGGCTGAGCGGGCTCAGGTTGGCGGGGTGACGTTCGCTGATGGCCTGGGCCAGCTGGCGCAGGGGGGCCAGCCCGCGGGTGATGAGCCACCAGAGCAGGGCCAGCAGGAAGGGGAGAGTGATCAGCAGCGGCAGCATGGTGAGGGTTGCCATCTTGCTGGCCAGTTCGCTGCGCTCGTCGTCCCGCTCGGCTACAACCAGCCAGGTCTGCTCCTGCTGGTTGTAGAGAGTGAAGGTGCGCCACTGGTGGTTATCTTTTTCGACCGTGTCAAAGCCGATGGCCAGGGTGACCAGCGGCTGCTCCGGGGCGCTGGGGGCGCGCAGTAGCAGGCCGCCCTTTTCATCGAGCAGCTGGAAGTAGAGATTGCGTTCGAACTCGTGGCCGTAGGGGGTGATCTCCCGATCCTCGCCGGTCAGGTTGAGGCTGGGGTCTTTTTGCCACTCATCGGGATTTTGCGCCTCCCACTCCTGATAGACGGTGCCGTTGGCGGGCAGTTGCCCCTGCTGGGCCATGTAGCGGGCCAGCAGCTGGTTGGTGATGCGCGCCGACTGGGCTAGGCGGGCATCAAACAGCTCCTCCATTTCGTGGCTCGCCTCCATGTAGCCGATAAAGGCGCTGATGGTGAGACTCAGGCTTACCAGTGTCAGGATACCGGTGAGCAGAAAGCGGCGAATGGAGCGCGGGCGTTTCATCGTGCGGGTGTCCGGCTTGGCTGTTCGAGCTGGGGAATGATGTAGCCGACCCCGCGAATATTGCGGATGAGGTCGCTGTAGAACTTCTTGCGCAGATGGTGGATATGCACCTCTACCGCGTTGCTCTCGGCCCCTTCATCCCAGCCGTAGAGGCTCTGTTGCAGCTGATCCTTGCTCAGCACCCGGCCGCTCTGGCTGATCAGCTCCTGCAGCAACTTGTATTCGTGGGGGGTGAGTTTGACCGCCTCCCCCTGATAGGTGACCTGCTGGGATTCGGGATAGATAAGGATGTCGCCATACTCCAGTACCGCCTGAGCCTGCCCCTTGCTGCGGCGAACCAGGGCGCGCAGGCGTGCGTTGAGCTCCTGCAGGGCGAAGGGCTTGACCATGTAGTCGTCGGAGCCAGCATCGAGGCCAACCACCCGATCGTCCAGCGCATCGCGGGCGGTGAGGATCAGCACCGGCAGCTGGTGTCCTTCACGCCGCAACTTGCGCAGCAGGCTGAGGCCGTCGATGTCGGGCAGGTTGAGATCGAGGATCAGGGCGGCGAACTCGTCGCTCTTGAGGGCTGCCAGAGCGGGCAACCCCTGTTGCAGCCAGTCCACCGTGTAGCCGCTATGGCGCAGTGCATCCTGCATACCATCCCCCAGCATCACATCATCTTCCACCAGCAGGATCCGCATTCTTTTCTCCCTGTTTGTTGGGTGTGGCGATCTGGCTCAGCGCCAGGGCGTGCCGTGGCATAAACAACCCTGCCCACCAGTATGCAAGCTGGTGGGCAGAGTTTAAATAGTTCTTTGATCCATCAGGATTTTATAGCTTGGCCAGCCGATCGCGGATCTCCATTCTGCGCCCTTCGTCGGCCACTTCGCGGCCCGGGCGAGCCGGGGCGGCCAGCGCCTTGTCGAGATAGGTTTTGGCCTCGGCCTTGCGACCCTGATCCAGCAGGAAGTCGCCATAGAAGAAGTTGGGGTCGATGCCATCCGGATTGATGGCCAGCGCCTGCTTGAGCAGCTGCTCTGCCTTTTCGTCATCGCCAAAGCCGACCGGCCAGCCGGGCACCTGATAGTAGAGGGAGCCCAGACTGGTGTAGGCAGAGCCGTCCAGCGCCTTGGGATCCTGCTTGAGCGCCAGCTCCAGCTTGGCTTTGGCCTCTTTCACCAGACCCAGTGCCCCCAGCCCCCCTTTGGCCCCCGCCCAGGTGCTCTTGACGATGGCCGACCAGATCAGCAGATCGGCGCGAAAAGGCTCCTTGGCGCTGGCCGCTTCGGCCTGGGTGCTCAGGGTTTCGAGGCAGCTCTCTTTCGCCTTGCCGCTCTGTTGATACTGGCAGACGGCCCACTGTTGCTGGATGGGGACGAGGGCATCACCCGCGGCCATGACTGAGGTGGATCCCAGCAGGATGGCGATGGCACAAGAGGTCACTGATTGACGGAAAAAGTTCATATTAATGCTCCTTCTTGGTCGGGATCGGGCGGGACAAGTCTGGTTGTGGCGCGCTGTTGGCGCCAGCATCAGCCGTCCCTGGCTGAAGATGACGGGCATAACGTTTGATGATCGGCAGCTGTCTGGCCAGCGCCTTGTCGACAATGCCGGGCAGCATGGCATTGAGCCGCACGAACAGTTTTTCCGGCCAGCCGAGCCAGCTGCGGCGGGTTTCGTTGCACAGGGCGATGACCGCCTCTTCGGCCACCTCCTGCGGGCTGTCGGTCTGAGTGCCGAGCGCCGCATTCATCTCGTAAGCAGCCTCGGAGTTGAGCTTGGTGCGGGTGGCGCGGGGGGCAAAGTGCAGCACCTTGATGCCGCTCCCCTCCAGCTCCCGTCCCAGCGCTTCGCTAAAGCCGCGCAGGGCAAATTTGCTGGCGCAGTAGACGCTGTAACCGGGGTAGCCGATGCTGCCCAGGCTCGAGCCCATGTTCATGATGATCCCCGGCTTGCGCATGGTTGGCAGCAGGGCACGGGTGAGCTGGATCGGTGCCTCGATATTGAGCAGCAGTTGGCGCTCCACCTGCTCAAAGCTCTGATCTTCCAGCCAGGCAAACTGGTTGCAGCCAGCGTTGTTGATCAGGATGTCGATCCCATGCTCCAGCGCCGGGTGTTGCAACAGCTTGGCCCGCTCCTGTGCAGAGCCGAGGTCGGCGAGCACCACCTGATGGCGCTCGGGATGAGGCAGTGACTTGCACAGCCGCTCCAGTGCCGGGCCGCGACGTCCGTGCAGCAGCAGGCGGGCCCCCTGGGCGGCCAGCTCCTGTGCCAGCTCCTCACCTATGCCACCGCTGGCGCCGGTGAGCAGAACGAGTTTCCCTTCAAGGTTCATGGTATGGATTCCCTTTTTGCTGTCTGCTGCCGACTTACGGTGTGGCGGTGAGGTTGTAGAGCATCTCGCCATAGAGGCGGTAGACCACCTTGGCCCCGTGGATGATGGCGGCCTGATCCGCCGGACTCTCGACCCGATCCATCAAGGATTCAAAGAACTTGAGGTGCTCCTGATCCAGGGCGCCGTGGGAGCTCAGGTAGCTCATCGCCTGGGGTGGCAGGCCGAGACCCTTTTTCAGCTGATCAGCGACGGTGAGGGCGATGGCCACGCTGGTGCCTTCCAGTACCTGCACCATGCCGAAGAAACCCATGGGGTTGCCGCGCTGGATCTGGTCGTAGAGGAAGGCGACCATCAGCTCGATGGGTAGCCCCGGCTGGCCGTGGCGCACCGCCTCGGCATCGCCGCCACAGGCGCGGATATCGCTTAAGATCCACTCCTGATGGCCATACTCCTCGTCGATGTACTCGGCAATGGCGCCGCGCACCCACTCGTACTCCTGACCCAGCTTGCCGCCGGTGGCCATCAGCAGTGGAACTGTGTGGCGCACGTGGTAGTAAGCCTGCGCCAGAAAGGCGAGATAGGTGTCACGGCTGATATCGCCATGGCGACAGGCTTCGATGATGGGGGCGTTGAACAGATGCTCACGCTCCTGAGCAGTGGCTTGTTGCAGAGTCTGATAGAAGCTCATGACGGTTCTCCTGTAAGGCATTGGCTGATTTGCCGGGAAAAGTGTTGGTAAATCTCGTTGCGACGGGGGCGCCCGTTGGCGGTCAGCAGGCCGGGATGTTGATCCAGCGCCACCGGCAACCAGTGGTGCAGCCGGGCATAATCGGGCAGCCGCTGGTTCAGGCCTGCGATCTGGCGTGGCAGATCCGCCTCTTTCCCCGGCAGGGGCTGGATCAGCGCCACGTTGGCGGGTTGACCATCGCCAAACACCACGATGCGGGCGATGGCGGGGCAGAGCTGTGCTTCGGCCTCTACCCACTCGGGGGAGAAGTTGCGGCCAAAGGCGGTGATCTGGACATTCTTCTTGCGCCCGGTGATATGGAGGTAGCCCTCATCATCCAGATGACCCAGATCGCCTGTGGCGATCTGCATGGCAGAAGGTTCGCCGGTGGCGATCTGTTCGGGAGTCGGTTCGTTGCTGCCGAGATAGCCCAGCATGGCACTGCCGCTCACCATAATTTCGCCGTCGCTGGCGATGGTGACCTGACAGTGGGGCAGGGGGCGGCCGACGCTGCCGGGCTTGTCAGCATCCGGGCTGTTGAGCGCCACCACGGAGCCACACTCCGAGAGGCCATAACCTTCGTATACCGGCAGTCCGAGCTGGCGGGCATGTGTGATCAGATCGGGGGCTACCTTGCCGCCACCGACGGCAATAAAGCGCAGGCTCTTGAGCTGCTGGGCCAGCGTCGGGGTGCTGGTGCAGAGCGCCAGCAGCAGGCGCAGCAGTTCGGGCACCAGCACCAGACTGTGGGTTGGCCAGCGCAGCAGGGCCTCCCCCAGCATGGCCGCATTGAGCGAACTGGATCCGGTGAAACCGAGCTCCCCGAGGGACGGAATGCGGCTGCAGGCGCCGGTCAGCAGCGGCACATAGAGGCCGGTGATGTTCTCAAGCAGGGTCGCCAGCGGCAGCAGGGTCAGGTGTTTTTCCACCTTGGCTGGCGCGACTCGCTCGGCCAGCGCATGGCTCACCGCCATCATCTGGGTCAGTGACAGGCAGACGCCCTTGGGCTGACCCGTGGTGCCGGAGGTGTAGGTGATCTTGGCGGTGCCCTTGGGCAGCGCCGGTCGATTGGCTGGTGCGTGGCGCCAGAGCGGCACTGTTTGTTCAACATGAGGACCGGTGATCAGCGAGAGCGGCTCGGCGGCATGCCACCCCTGATGATATGGGCCCACCAGCGCATCGGCGCCGCTGCTCTCCAGCAACCAGGCCTGCTGGGCCTGACTGAAGAAGTGGGGCACAGGGATCACCACGATACCTGCGCGGGTGCAGGCGAGATCCAGCAGCGCCCAGGGCAGGCCGTTGTCCAGTTGCAGCGCCAGACGGCTGACGTCGAGCTGTTGCAGCTGGCTGGCCAGACGCTGGATCTGTTGCCACAGGGTCTGGTAATCGAGGCGCTGCTGGCTGCTCAGCAACGCAGGAGATTGCGGATCCTCGTGGGCATGCTTGGCGATGGCGTCGAACAGGCTCATTGGGCGCACCTTTTTTGATGGGGCTGGTTATCACTGCTCTTGCCGGCATCGTCAAACAGGGTCGGCATGGGGGCCAGCAGATTGAGCAGCAGGCTGCGCTGGGTCAGCACCTCGCGCCCCTGATTGATGTCTCCCACCATCACCTTGGGTTGGCAACGGTAGTACTCACCCCAGGCGTCGGCGTCGGCTCCCACCTGATGGGCTTGGGCGGGGGCCAGCTCCACCGGGTTGAGTTGCAGGCGGGCAAAGCTGTTGCGCAGCTTGGCAGTGCCGGTAAAGACCACGTAGTCGAGGGCGTTTTCACACAGCAGACGACACAGGGCCGCGAACATCAGGCGGGCATTGCCCGGTTCGCTGCAGGCCAGATTGCCCACTTCGATAATGCGGTTGCGTGCCGGATAGACTCCTAGGCGGGTGTTGATGGCGGCCTCGATGGGTTGCTCCAGATACTGTTCCAGATAGAGAGGCCCCTCACTGGCATGATTGAGACCACAGGCACCGACCAGCGTCCCATCCGCCCGATATAGCCCCAGCAGACAGGGGAGGAAATGGGGGATGCGGGCGTTGAACTCGAGGGTGTAGGCGGCCTGGATATAGGTTTGCAGCGCCATGACCTGCTGCGGGGACTTGGCTAGCAGCAATCGGTAGGGGGCCTGGATCTCGATGGTCATGGGTGACTCCTTCTCTTGCGATGGTTTGAGAGTAAAAGGGCAAACTTAAGAAACCCTTAAGGAGCAAAAAAAGTTGTCAGCGAGGCAGCCTGCAGGCAATCTGCGCCGCTGTTATCCAACAGGAATCCCCCAAGAGGAATCGCCATGTCATCCACCGTCAGCTGCCCCCTGTGTGCCAGCCATCGCAGTTATCCCCTGCCGGTGGCGGGCAAACGCTATCATCGCTGCTTCGCGTGCGAGCTGGTCTGGCTGGATCAGGCGGATCATCTGGATGAGGCGGCGGAGAAGGCGGTCTATGACGGTCACGACAATCGGGTAGATGATCCCCGTTATCGCACTTTTTTGATGCGGGCTTTTGGCGAAGTGCTGGCGCGGGTGCCGCTACCTGCCAGTGGTCTCGATTTTGGCTGCGGTCCCGGCCCTGCGCTGGTGGCGATGGGGCGTGAGGCGGGTTACCAGATGGCGGGGTATGACAAGTTCTACGCCGATTTTCCAGAGTTGCTGACGCGTCAGTATGACTTCATCACCAGTACCGAGGTGATCGAGCATATCGCCGAGCCGCGCACGGTGCTGGCGCAGTTGTGGGATTGCCTCAAGCCCGGTGGCCTGCTGGTGTTGCAGACCCAGCGGGTGCTCGGTGACGAGCGGTTTAAAAACTGGCGCTATCGCCACGACCCGACCCACATCGTCTTCTTTGCCGAGGCATCGTTTCAGGTGTTGGCCGCCAGCTGGCAGGCCGAACTTAGCTTCCCCCACGCCGATGTGGCGGTATTGCAGAAAGGCACGCCCTGAGGCGTGCCTTCGTCTGTTACTCGTCGGGTTCTTGCTCGGCGCTATTCCTTGTAGCCCTTGTCCTGCCACTGGTAGTACATCAGGGCAGATTTGACGCCGATTGACTTGAACGGCTCTGGCGGCAGCCACATTGGCAGGGTCTGCTCCGCATGGTTGAACCAGGGGTGATCCTTGCCTTGATAGAGGCTGGCCACGATGTCGCCAAACAGGAAGGAGAGGTTGATGCCGTGGCCGTTGTAGCCGAGGGCGTAGTAGATGTTCTTGTGATCCCCCATCACCCCCACCGCTTCAGTGCTGTCGCCGGTCATGCCGAGAACCCCGTCCCACACCTGCTCAAATTTGATCCCCTTGAGGGCCGGATAGAGGGTCACCAGCTCGCTCATCATCTCGCTGACCCGGTTAAGATCGCCTTTGTAGTTGAGGCCGTCGTTGAAGACGTACTCGGCATTGCCGCCACCGATGACGATGCGGTTATCCGGGGTCAATACCAGATGGAACAGGATGTTGCGGGTGTCGTAGTAGGGCACCCGACTCTGCCACTGGATGGCGGCCAGCTGTTTTTTGGTAAGCGGCTCGGTGATGGCGCTCTGGGCGTGCACCGGAAAGACCCGTCCGCTGAAGTAGCCAAGTTTTGAGGTATAGCCGTTGGTTGCCAGCACTATGCTGTCGGCGCTCACCTTGTACTTGTCGGCCACATTGAGCTCGATCTGCTTGCCCTCCTTGATCCCCATTACCGGGCTCTGCTCGTAGATGGTGACGCCCGCCTGCTCCACCGCCTTGCGCAGGGCATTGACCAGTTTCATGGCGTGTACTTGGCCGCCATTGGGGTCGTAGACCGCCCCCGCGTAGCGATCGGTGCCGAGTTTTTCCTCTGTGGTATCGGCGTTCCAGTACTGGAGCGGGATGCCGAGGCGATTGGCGGTTTTCACATAGTCGCGGTACTCGGCGATATCCTCCTCATCGAGGATCGCCTCCACATAGCCATCGAGCTTGAGGTCGGCCTCGACGCCGGTTGAGGCGACCAGCGCCTGCAGCTTGCGCATGCTGGCGACGGTGAGATCGTAGTGGCGCTTGCTCGCTTCCCCCTCCTCGTAGAGATCCATCACCTCGGAGCCCGGCAACACCATGCCGCCGTTGCGGCCCGAGGCGCCGCTGCCCACCTGCTTGGCCTCGAAGATGGCGATCTTGAGCGACGGATTGGCCTTGGCCAGATGCCAGGCGCTGGAGAGGCCGCTGTAGCCGCCACCTATGATGGCGATATCGACCTTCAGGTCTTGCGCCAGCGGGGCACTCTCCTCTGCCGGTTTCTCCTTGAACCAGTAGCTGGTGTTGGGCTCAAAGTCGCTCATCTTGGGGCCGCAGGCGGCGAGGAAAAAACAGCTGATGCACATGGTCAACGCTCGTTGGCAAAGGGTGGTCGGATTCATCTTCTACTCCGGTTACAGATACAAAATATCAAATCAGTTCATCGGGTTGGGCGGTATTGACCCGGCGGCCTATGTCTCGCAGCCGGGCCAGCTGATCGGCAAGACCGGGCCCCTCATCCAGGCTGGTGACAAAGTTCCAGAGGTAGGTCATCACAGCATAGACATGGCCTGCCGAGACCTGGGGTTGGGCCATCAGCATGGTGATGGCCAGCAGGAACAGCAGGGAGGCGCTGATGCCGACCGCCAGAAAAGCGAGTGCCTCCCGATCCGAAATCCGGATTCGGAGCCAGGCCAGCGCGCGGTAGTGGCGGGCGAGGCTGGTTGATTGGGCATGGGTGACCAGTTTGACCTCGTGTTCCAGTCGATCGTTGAGCCGCTCGTGCAGCAGCTGGTTCTTGCGCGAAAAGCCGGGCAGCAGCAGGCCGAACAGCAGCAATACCCCCATGCAGGCGATGCCGACCCAGAACTCGATCACCATCAGCATCACGGCCGCCCCGACGATGGAGATCAGGCTGGTGGCCAGGATCGGGATATGTTTCTCGAAGAAGTCGACAAACTCCCGCGCCAGGGTGACCCGCGCCACTATGGTGGATTGCCCCTCCTGCTGCTGGCGCTGGGTCAGGATCACCGGCACCGCCAGTGCCGCATAGATATGGGTAAAGGTGCGGGTATCGACCGCCCGGCGCAGGGCGCCGATGAGCCAGAACAGCAGCACGATCAGGGCGTAGCTTGAAGCCTGCCACCACTGGCCCTTGACGATGGCGTCGATGGCAAAACCGGCGAACAGGGGATAGACCACCAGCAGGATGTTTTCGAGGGCCACCAGCGAGAAGGTGCCCGCCAGCTTGAGGGGATTGGCCCGCGCAATCGCCCCCAGCGAACGACCGGCCGAGTGTGGCAACGGCGTGGCCTGCTCGTCGCAACTGGCTGCCGAAGTGGTTGGTGTTGTCATGGGTTATCTCCTAAGATGTCGGAAACGCTAAGTTTGAGCGAGTGCTCAAAGTTTGTTTGAGCGACTGCTCAAAGTCAAGCAGAACGATGGATATCGCAGGAGGTCAGATGGCACGCCCATCAGCAGAACAGCGCAAAGAGATGATCATCGAGGCCGTATTGGCCCTGTTTCGAGAAAAGGGGATGGCGGCATCGTCAACCCGTGATATTGCCGAGCGCACCGGTCTGGCGCGCAGCCACGTCTACCACTACTTCAAGGATTGGAAGGAGCTCTGCCTCTGTGCCGTGGAGCGTTTCACCTATCAGGAGATAGCCGAGCAGCGGGAGTGGCTGTTGCCGCTGCCTGCCCGCGAAGCGTTGCCGCTCTTTGTGCGGGACAACCTGCCGACCAGTCAGGATGCCTCCTGGGCCATCTATCTGGATGCCTGGAACGAGTCACTGCGCGACCCTGTGTTTGCCGAGAGCTACCGCAAAATCATTCTGGCGTGGCGCGAGGTGCTGGAGCTGATCCTGCAAAAGGGGATCGACAGCGGCGAGTTTGTGGCGGGCGATGCCCGGCGACTGGCGCGCCAGATCACCTCCCTCATCAACGGCTATGCCGATGACCTCATTCTGGAGCCGACCCCCGAGACGGTAGAGGCCACTTATCAAGAGATCATGCTGGTGGTCAATCAGCTGGTCTTGCCCCCGGCCCACTCATAGCGGCGCAGGCACACAAGGAAGGGGAGGCATGCCTACGTGGAGCCTCCCCCGGTTTTTGTTGGCCATCCGCCGGGCGCGCGATGGTCAGATACCAGGGAGCGGTTGTTGATGTCGATTACCCATTTGTCACTGCAAGATGCCCGTCATCTGCAACTGGCGGCGCAAGGGCTGCTCGTCCCCCGCCGCAGCAAGGCGACTCCGGCCGACCTGTTGGCCACCATTCGCCGCATGGCGCTGCTGCAGATCGATACCATCTCGGTGGTGGCGCGCAGCCCCTATCTGGTGCTCTTTAGCCGCCTTGGCCAGTACGAACCGCGTTGGCTGGAGCAGCTGCTGGCCGACGGCGAGATCTTCGAATATTGGGCCCACGAGGCCTGCTTTGTGCCCCGCGAGGATTACCGGCTGCTGCGCCACCGAATGCTTGACCCTGCCGCCATGGGGTGGAAGTTTTCGGCCAACTGGCTCGCTACCCATCAGCAGGAGATTGGCCAGCTTATCGAACGCATTCGCCAGCACGGCCCGGTACGGGCGGCCGATTTTGAGCGCAAAGAGGGGAAGGGCAATGGCTGGTGGGACTGGAAACCGGAGAAGCGCCATCTGGAGGTATTGTTTACCAGCGGTCAGCTGATGGTGCGGGAGCGGCGCAACTTTCAGCGGGTCTATGATCTTGCCGAGCGGGTCATCCCCGAGTGGAACGACCAGCGGGATCTGCCGAGCGTCGAGCTGGCGCAGCGGGATATGGTGCGCGCCAGCTGTCGGGCGTTGGGGCTGGTCAAAACAGGCTGGGTTGCGGACTACTACCGGCTGCGGCGCGGCAAATATGACGCCCTGCTCCATCAACTGGCGGACGAGGGGGAGCTGTTGCCGGTACGGGTGGAGGGATGGCGGCACGGCGCTTTTGTGCACGCCTCGCTGGCCGATGAGCTGGCAAGGGCACAGGCGGGCACCCTCAAGGCGACCCATACCACCGCCTTGTCGCCGTTCGACCCGCTGGTGTGGGATCGCAAGCGGGCCAGTGAACTGTTCAATTTTGACTATCGCATCGAATGCTACACCCCGGCCCCCAAGCGGCAGTACGGCTACTTCGTGTTGCCCTTGCTCCATCGCGGCAAGCTGGTGGGCAGGATGGATGCCAAGGCCCATCGCCAGCAGGGGATCTTCGAGATCAAGAGCCTCTATCTGGAAGCTGGTGTGAGAGTGACCCGTACGCTTGCACAGGATCTGGCGAAAGCCCTGCAAAAGCTGGCTGACTGGCACCAGACCCCGCAGCTCCGTTATGGTGCCATTCCGGCCAATTTGCTGGCGTTGTGGCATGAAAGCACCCCTGCAAAGTGAGATCTATCCCTTCTGGGCTAAGCTGCAAGAGGGATAAACAGTCCGGGAGCGGGAGATGAAACGAGTGGCAACATGGTGGGCGGGATTGGCGATGGCCATCTTGTCCCCCGCGCTATGGGGGCAAGAGCCGCCAGTGAAGATCTGTCTGGGGGAGGGCAACGAGTGGGCCCCCTTTACCTACTGGGAGCGCAAGGACGGGGTGCCCGATACCAGCCGCCTGACCGGTTCGGCGACAACGCTGGTGCTCGATGCGCTGCAACAGAGCGGGCTGTCCCACCAGATCCGCTATCTGCCCTGGGCGCGGGTGCAGCAGGAGCTGGCGGATTATCGTCAGAATGGTCTGTGCGAGCTGACTTGGGATGCCAGCTACAAGCCGGAGCGGGCCGAGTTTGCCTTCTACAGCGTTCCCCTCTATTACACCCACCTCGGTTTCTTCTATCTCAAGCGCCGCTACCCTGAACCGCCAGATCTGCAGACGGTCAATCGCTCCCGGGTGTGCGGGGTGATTGGCTACAACTACACCCCCTACGGGCTTGCGCAGGAGCCACGCCGGGTCAAGCAGTTGCAGCAGGCGCTCGATATGCTGGAGCGGGATCGCTGCGATTTTCTGCCGAGCGAAATCGAACCTCTGGTGGCAGGCATCAGCCTTGGCATCTACCGCAGCGAGAGCGGGTTGCTCAATCTCGCCCTGCCCAGCCGCAAGGGATTTTATCTGCTGGTGAGCAAGGGCTCCCCCCGCGCTCACGAGCTGGTGAATAACCTCAATCAGGCTCTGGTGGCGTTTCAGGAAGGAGGGCATGCCGACGAGGTGATGCGCCGTTTCTTGCCGCCGATGGAGTAGGTGCTCATCAGGAAATGCAGCTGAAAAGGGCCAGCCTGAGCAATCTTGCTGGCCCTTTTCAGCTGTTCAGGAGGATAAAAAAACCGGGCAGAGTGCCCGGTTTGGTCTATCAGTCAGATGTGATTACTGGAGTACCAGTACCATCAGCAGGCCGACGGTAATGGCAGATACCAGGAAGGCAAAGCCATAGAAAACATAGTGGTGCAGCTTGGTGGTGTGGATCCCCAGATCGTGCAGACCGTGGTAGATACGGTGCATGCCGTGCCAGATGGGCAGGGCGATGATCACCAGCAGGATGCAGGCACCCCACCAGGAGCTGGCAAACGCGTGCACGCGGTCATAGCTCATAGTTTCCACGTCCATGATGCCCATGGGCACCAGCAGACCGGTGATGAGGACAATGACCGGCAGCAGCATGGCAACGACCATGCCACCCGCACCAAACAGACCCCAGTAAATTGGCTCGTCAGAACGTCTCATTGTTTTCTCCTCAGGCCACGATGATCAGGACAAGCAGGGATACCACAGCCAGCGCCACATACTGGGCGATGACGATCGGTTTCTCCGGCACCAGGTCTTCACCACGGAAGATACGCATGGCTTTCGGCGCCAGTGCGAACCAGGTCTTGGCGTGGAACAGGCAGGCTGCCAGCGCAATCACATGGAACAGGATGGCGATCGGGCTTTGCAGGGATTCCAGCCAGCCGTTGAACGCTTCCTGACCCTGTACCAGACGCATCAGACCCCACATCAGCACAACAGCGTAGATGGAGACGAAGATACTGGTGCCTTCGCGGATCATGTAACCGGTGTAGAAGGCGTTCTTCAGCCACCAGTCTTTCTTCATTTCGCGGACGTAAGGTTTACGTTTGCTTTCAGTGTTGTTCATGGTCTCAATCCTGCTCTCAATCTGGCTTGAACATGGCGATCATGTAGTCCTTGGCACTCTCTACCTTGCCAAGCTGGATGGCCGCTGCCGGATCGACGCCCTTCGGGCACACTTCGGAGCAGTAGCCCACGAAGGTACAGCCCCAGACGCCTTCGTCCTGGCTGATGATGCGCATACGCTCTTTGGCACCGGCATCACGGTTGTCGACGTTGTAGCGATAGGCCAGAGCCAGTGCCGCCGGACCGGTGAACTTCTTGTTGATGCCGTACTGCGGGCAGGCCGCGTAGCAGAGACCACAGTTGATGCACTGGGAGAACTGCTTGTACTTCGCCATCTGGGCCGGAGTCTGGATGTACTCGCCATCGCACAGGTTGCGCGGCTCGCTCGGGATGATGTAGGGCTTGATGCTCTCCAGCTTCTCGATGAAATCGGACATGTCGACCACCAGGTCGCGCTCGATCGGGAAGTTGTTGAGCGGCTCGATGGTCATCTTGCCCGGCAGATAGTCGCGCAGGAATGCCTTGCAACCCAGCTTGGGAACACCGTTGACCATCATGCCGCAGGAGCCGCAGATCGCCATCCGGCAGGACCAGCGGAAGCTCAGGGTAGAGTCCAGGTGATCCTTGATGTATTGCAGCGCATCCAGCAGAGACATTTCTCTCTGGTAAGGCACCTGGAAGGTCTGCATCCAGGGCTCGTTATCCTGCTCCGGACGATAGCGCAGGATTTCAATTTCAATCATCTCAGCCATTCTTCTTAGCCTCGTCTTGTTTCTCACCCTCGGAGCCGTACACGCGTTTTGCCGGCTGGGACTTAGTGATCTTCACATCGGAGTAATCGATGGAGGGCGTTTCGCCATTTTGGTAGAACGAGAGCGTGTGCTTGAGGAAGTTCACGTCATCGCGCTCTTCGTAACCATCCAGACGCTGGTGGGAACCGCGGGACTCTTTACGATTGATGGCGGAGTGCGCCATGGCTTCTGCCACGTCCAGCATGTAGCCCAGTTCGATGGCGTACAGCAGGTCGGTGTTGAAGACAGAGGACTTGTCGTTGATCTTGACCTTCTTGTAACGGGCTTTCAGCTCGTTGATCTTGTCGATGGTGCCCTGCATCAGCTCTTCGGTACGGTAGATACCGACACCGGCTTCCATGGACATGCCCAGCTCGTTGCGGATATCGGCCGGGTTTTCAGTGCCATCAATGTCGAGCAGGGAGAGGTGCTGCTTGATGAGCGCCTCGGCCTTGGCGGCCAGCGCTTCGGTATTGCCATGCTTCTGAGTCTTGGCAAATTCACCTGCCTGCTCACCGGCCAGCTTGCCGAATACCACGATCTCGGACAGGGAGTTGGAACCCAGACGGTTGGCACCGTGCAGACCGACGGAGGCACATTCGCCCGCGGCGTAGAGGCCGGGCAGACGGGTGGCACACTTGTTGTCGGTCTCGATACCACCCATGGTGTAGTGGGCAGTCGGACGTACCGGGATAGGCTCTTTGGCCGGATCCACGTTGACGTAGGCTTTGGCCAGTTCGCAGATGAACGGCAGACGCTCTTTCAGGTACTTCTCGCCAAGGTGACGCAGGTCGAGGTGAACCACATCGCCCATCGGGCCCTGAATGACGCGGCCTTTCTGCTGCTCTTGCCAGAATGCCTGGGAAACACGGTCGCGCGGACCCAGCTCCATGTATTTGCTCTTCGGCTGGCCGATCGGGGTTTCCGGGCCCAAGCCGTAGTCTTGCAGGTAGCGGTAGCCATCCTTGTTCAACAGGACGCCACCCTCACCACGACAACCTTCGGTCATCAGGATGCCGGTGCCCGGCAGACCGGTCGGGTGATACTGGACGAACTCCATATCACGCAGCGGTACGCCGTGACGATAGGCCAGCGCCATGCCGTCACCGGTCACGATGCCGCCGTTGGTGTTGTAACGGTAAACACGACCAGCACCACCAGTTGCCAGAATCACGGATTTGGCCTGGATGAAGCGGGTGATGCCGTTCTGGATGTCAAAGGTCAGAACGCCCTGAACACGACCATCTTCCACGATCAGATCGAGGCAGAAGTGCTCGTCGAAGCGCTTGATGCTCGGGTATTTGACGGAGGTCTGGAACAGGGTGTGCAGAATGTGGAAACCGGATTTGTCAGCAGCGAACCAGGTACGGGGTACCTTCATGCCACCAAAAGGACGCACGTTGGCTTTGCCATCCGGCTTGCGGCTCCAGGGGCAACCCCAGTGCTCCAGCTGGATCATCTCTTTGGTCGCATTGTTGACGAAGTAATCGACAACGTCCTGCTCACACAGCCAGTCACCACCGGAGACGGTGTCGTTGAAGTGGTTTTCGAGGGAGTCGTCATCACGGACGACACCGGCAGCGCCGCCTTCGGCAGCTACCGTGTGGCTGCGCATCGGGTAAACCTTGGAAATCAGGGCGATGTCCAGGTCTGGCTGTGATTCGGCTATAGCGATAGCGGCGCGTAAGCCGGTACCGCCAGCACCGATGATGGCCACATCGGTCTTGATAATATCCACATCTGCCTCCTTAGGGATAGATTTGCTGGGCACGATTTTGCTCTATGAAAAAAATTCAGGCTTGATGCAAGTCAAACTGCTAGGTTTTATTCCCTTTTTATTGGTTATTTTTCTATAAAACACCCAAATCCCTGGATGAAAATGTCGTTATTATCGTCATTTTTTGGTGTTACTGAGCAGTTGAACACCTAGCTACGAGCACTTTAACTTCTGGATTGTACGTAGTTTTCTTTCAATAAAATGCGAATCACCTCTCTTTTTAGGTACTCGCGAAAAAAATTTTAAGTTTTTTATTGTAATTTTTTAATGAGAATTATTGGCATTTACTTGTTCGGATAGAAATAGTTAATCCGAAATGCTGCGGTGACCACGGCGGTGATCTGATAATCCCAGACGAATCACAAGGATTTCAAGGCGGGGTATTTGGCGGGTAATGTGAGATTACTCACTGAAAATTAAGCGCTATTTAGAAAAATAAAAGGGGCCTGTACGGCCCCTTTTGCTCATGCTCAAATGCGGAACATGCCGACCTGATTGCTCAGTTCACCCGAAATATTTTTAAGTTGTTCAGAGAGATGGCGTGAGCTGTCTGCATCCACTGCCAGTTCGTCCGAGACATCTTTCACCGCCTGAATGTTGCGGCTGACCTCGTCGGTCACCGCTCGTTGCTCTTCCGCCGCGCTGGATATCTGGGTCGCCATGTCGGAGATCTGATTGATGGAGGAGGTGATCTGTTCCAGCGCCTGGGTGGCGTTGTTGGCATCATCCACGCTGTTCTGGGCCAGCAGCTGTCCTTCATGCATGGTGCTGACTGCCCCCTGGGTATTGCGCTGCAGGGTCTCGATCATGCTGCGGATCTCGACGGTGGAGCTATGGGTACGCTGTGACAGCACCCGCACTTCGTCTGCCACCACAGCGAAACCCCGGCCCTGTTCGCCTGCACGGGCTGCTTCGATAGCTGCGTTGAGTGCCAGCAGGTTGGTCTGTTCGGCGATGCCCTGAATGGTGGAGAGGATGGTGTTGATCTCCTGAGCGTTTTTCTCCAGTTCCTGAATGATGTTGGAGGCCTGTTCCACCTGGGTGGCCAGATCGGTGATGGAGCGCTGGTTGCGGGCGATCACCTGCTTGCCATGTTCGCAACTGCTGCTAGAAGAGCGGGCTGCTTCGGCGGTCTGTTCGGCGTTGCTTGCCACTTCAACGGCTGTGGCCGACATCTCGTGTACTGCAGTAGCGATCTGGGAGATTTCGTTTTGCTGACGTGCCAGCCCCTGATTCGCCTTCTCCGCCATGCTGTGGGAGGATTTGGCCTGCTGATTAAGCTGGGTCGAGGAGTTGGAGATATCCTGCACCATCACATGGATCCGGTCGATGAAGGTGTTGACGTGCTTGGCAACCGCGCCCACCTCGTCTTCCCGCTCGATCTTGATGCGGCGGGTCAGATCACCGTTGCCGCGTGAGAGATCGGCAATCGCTTCGCCCAGGGTTTTCAGGGGTGCCAGTGAACCATTGATGGCGACATAGGAGAAGCCAGCCACGATCAGTATGGTGATAAGCCCCTGGATGAGGGAGGAGGTGACCATGCTGCGCACCGACTGATAGGCGGTCTCCTCATCCACCATCATGCCGTAATACCAGTTGGTATTGGGGATTGCGTTGAAGTCAAAGACCTCTTTCTTGCCACTGATCACCAGCTCGTTGATCATGCCGTCATGGGCGATCTGGTTGATGTAAGAAGCGGTCAATTCAGGGGCCAGTGCGGTGGCAGACTTGAGACTCAACGAGGCATCCGGGTGGGCGATGATGGTGCCATTACTGTCTACCAGAATGGCGTAGGTGCCCTCGGTAGTGACTGCCAGAATATCCGAGATAAGGGCGCTGATGGATACGTCACCGGCGATGACGCCCTGAGTGTTGCCGCGCTGGAACGGCTCGGCAATGGTGACAATCAGTTGTCCGGTAGAGATATCCGCATAAGGGGCAGTAATGACCAGTTTGCCAGCTGCCATCGCATCCTTGTACCAGGGGCGTTGACGGGGGTCATAACCGGCAGGGAGGTTGGTGGGCTTGCTCTGGATCATCTTGCCATCGGCAGTACCGGCATAGACCAGGTCGAATCCACCTGCATTCATGGATTGGGCCAGATGGCTGATGGGTTCATCCTCTTTGGTGAAAGCCTCCTTGGTGGTGCTGACGATGGCGATACGGGAGTCAACCCAGCGGGAGATCCCCTTGACGTTGGCCATGGAGCTTTCGTCGATGATATTCCAGACCAGCCGCTGGGTTTCGCTGCGCAGTTGCGAGGTGTTGTACCAGACCTGTATCCCGGTGATCACCAGAATGATGACCCCGATAGCCAGGACCAGCTTGTTTTTAATCGATAAGTTCATAGTTACATCCTTGTGAGCGTCAGTCTGAGTGTGTGGAAACTGGTTATTGTTATGTGCCTGTTCTTATCGGCTGAAGTTGAACTCTTTGTATCCCGATCAGCTATTTAAAGTTAGTGCCTAAATCAGAGCTTATCCATATGTGTATCCTTGTCAGGTGGCTACAGGAAACGATCTGGACGATTGGTGAAGATTCCATCGACCCCCATGCTGGCTAGTTTTTCATAATCTTCATGATAATCAACGGTATAAACTAGAACCCTTAATCCGCGTTGATGTGCATCTTCCACCAGTATCCGGTCGACAAAATCCACGTCGCAGTTAAGTGACCAGGCCCCCAGCTCATCAGCAAACAGCGCCAGGTTGAGTGGCAGATTGGCGGTCAGGGCGCCGAGGCGGATATCGGGCCGCAAGGCGGCAAATCGGGCCAGCTCCGGGTGATGGAAGGACGAAACCACCCACTGGCCGGGAGTAAAGCCCAGCTCGGCCTCTGCCCGTCGGGTCAGGGCTGCCACCGCATCGGCGGTATGAGCCCCCTTGAGCTCGATGTGCAACTCGCAGCGTCCGGCTATGATCTCCATCACCTGCCAGAGGGTCGGGATCACCTCTCCTTCACCGGCATCAAGCTGCTCCAGATAGGAGCGGGATTGCTCGGTCAGTACCCCCTTGCCATTGGTGCAGCGCTCCAGCCGCCGGTCGTGGAAGACCCACAACTCGCCATCGGCCGCCTGCACGTCGATCTCGATGGCTGATGCTCCCAGCTCCAGCGCTTTGGCCATCGCCTTGAGAGTGTTTTCGGGGGCCAGACCGCTGGCGCCACGATGGGCAATAATCTGCATGTTCTGCTCCTTTTACCTCGCGGATCAGCCGCGGCTCAGGTGAATGTCGATCTGTTGATGGGGCAGAGTAAGTCCCTGCTGCTGCATCTTCTCCAGCACCAGCGAGTGAACCTCGTGAGTGATGGGCATCCGGTGATCCATGTTGTTGACGTAGAGGCGGATCTCGTAGATCAGCGCCGAGTCGGTGAATTCGATCAGGAATACTTCCGGACTGGGGGTCTCCAGTACCAGAGTAGAGGCATGGATCGCCTCCTCAAGAATACGTTGCACCAGTTTCGGATCACGGGTCAGACCGATCCGGATCCGCAGTTTGACCCGGGTTATCGCATCGGAGAGCGACCAGTTGATGAACTGCTCGGTGATAAAGGCCTTGTTGGGCACGATGATCTCCTTGCGATCCCAATCCACTATGGTGGTCGCCCGGGTTTTGATCTTGGTTACGGTGCCGGTGAGATCGCGAATGGTCACAGTGTCACCGAGCCGGATTGGTTTCTCGAACAGGATGATGAGGCCGGAAACAAAGTTGGCGAAGATCTCCTGCAGGCCGAAACCCAGCCCTACCGAGAGGGCGGCCACCAGCCACTGGGTCTTCGACCAGTCGATACCGAGCATGGAGAAACCGGTGAGGGCGCCAACGAGGATCACCAGATACTTGCTGATCGTGGTGAGTGCAAAGCCGGTTCCGGGAGAGAGGCTGAGGTGCTGAAGCAGGGTCAGCTCCATCAGCCCCGGCAGGTTGCGGGCGGTCACCACGGTCAGGATGAAGACGAAGGCGGTCAGCATCAGATCCTGCAGGGTGATGGCGGAGAGCTGCTCGATGCCACCAATCTTGCTGCTCACCTGCCATACCTCGATATTGCTGAGGAAGCTGAACGCCGAGTTGAGATCCGACCATTGCACTACCACCAGCATGGTGAAGCCGAGCATCAGCAGGGTGCGCACCAGCCCCAGCGACTGGGCGCTGATGGTGTCGAGGTCCAGCTCAGTCTCTTCCACCACATCGGGGATCTCCGAACTTAGCTCCTCCTGATTGTCGTCACGGCCGCGCTGGGCCAGCATCTCGGCCCGCTTGCTCTTGGCACGCTCGAAGGCAAGGCGGCGGCGCTGGATCAGCATCCAGCGTCTGGCCAGATAGTAGATCAGCAGGCAACCCAGCCCCATCAGCAGGCTCAGCTCCAGCTGGCGCAGCAGGGTGCGCGAGGTATAGAAGTAGCCAAACAGGGCGCCGATCACCGCCAGCAGCGGCGCCAGCATCAGGCTGTTCCAGATGAAGTGGTGCAGCAGATGGGGCTTGGTCATGTCGGTCTGGCCCCAGGTGAGCGGCAGCCGCTCCCGGTTGAGGCGGGCAAAGAACAGCAGCAGCCAGAGTGCACCGATCATGAAGGCCATCCGGCCGAGGGAGTCGTAGAAGGCGTGCTCCTGATAGCTGTTGGCCATCCCCTGCACAAAGAAACTCGGGATCAGCACCAGCAGCAGGGTGCGAAACTGCCCCCATACCTTTTGCACCTGTTCCCGGGGCCAGCGGAAGTGGTGGATCAAAATCCCCCGCTCCAGCGTCAGATGGCGGGCCATCACCAGTGCCAGCAGCAGAAACCAGATCTCGCCAAGGCCACGCGCTACCGCCACCGCAAACGGGTATTGCCAGGCCCCTTCGAGCAGGCCGCGCACCATCAGCACCATGGCGGGCAAGGGGAGGGCGGCAAGCAGGGAGCGCAGCAGCAAGCGGCTGGTGAGGCTGAATTTGTCCTGAGTTACCTTGCCGATCCGCGGCGCAATATGGTCGCAATAGAGGTTCAGGTGACGGGCCAGCTTGAACCAGCTCCAGGCCAGCACCAGCAGACCAATACCGGCCAGCGTGAGGCTCAGCGGGCTGTTTTCGGCGATGGCGTAGGGCAGTTGCAACCAGTTGTCCGGGTTGAAGGCCAGGGTCAGCGCGGCAGGAATGCCGAGCATCACCTGTGGGGTAAAGGGGCGCACATCCGGCATCCAGAACAGGTGGCTGGCACTGATCTCCCGGATCTCGTCGATCTTGCTGTTCTGGCGGCTGTAGAGCAGCTTGAGACGAGTCTGCTCCTGAATGAGGGTGTCGGAGGCGTCGTTGAGCCGGGTCAGCAGCTGGCGCCGGGCCTTGAGCAGGTTGTCGAGCACCGCTTGCTGTGGCCGATCGAGCGTCACCTCCTCTTCGGCCATCAGCTTGTCGCGCAGCTGGCGGGTATCCTTGAGCCCATCCTGCTCGCTCTCGTACTGGTACTTGGCCATGCGGGCGCTGACGATGGCGGACTCCAGCTTGTCGAGGGGGAACTGGGGAGGCAGATCGGAGAGTTTGCTGCGCAGGTTCTCGCCGTAGGCATTACTGATCTGCAGCCACTCCAGCTGTTCGCGCACCGAGTTGACCAGCTCATTCAGCTCAAACAGATTCTTGTCGACGCTGCGCTGCTCGTCCTGCACCCGCTCAATCTGATCTTCCAGTGTGCCGAGCTGGATGGAGAGCGCCTGATTCTGCTGTTGCTGCTCCAGCAGCAGCGGCATGTCGGTGGTGAGCTGCTTGCGCAGCCGTTCGCTCTCCTCCAGCGCCTGCTCGGTCTTCTCCCGCCGCAGCTGGTTCTGCTGGGTCAGCAGGCTGGCTTGCCACTCATCCTCGTCGGCGATGGCCAGATTGAGCTCCTGCAGCTTCAGCTTGCCGAGATCGTTGCGCTGCTGGGCCGAGAGTTGCTCCAGCTCCAGCATCTGGATCCGGTCGGAGAGGCTCTGCTCCTTCATTCTGGTCAGCAGCAGTTGTGCCTCCTGCTGGCGATCCGATTCGCTGCTGAAGCTCAGTCGCTCCAGCTGGCTGCGGGTCAGTTGCAGCTGTTTGCGCAGATCATCCACCCGCAGGTGATACTCCTGCCCGGTGCTCTCCAGCTGGTTGAGGCTGTCCATCACCCCCTGCCGCTCCTTGCGCAGGTTGAGCTGGCGGTTGCTGCTCAAGCCTATAGCCTGGCGCAGCGCCTCCTCCTTGAGGCTCGCCAGCGGCGGGCGAGCGGCGGGCTGATAGTTGTGCAGGCTCTCCTTGAGGCGTGCCGACTCCTTGGGGTAATCGATAAGGATCTGCTGATAGGCTTTGCTCTGCTCCCGGTAGCGCTCGGCCTCTCTGGCAAATTGCAGCGCCTGCTGGTAGCTCTCCCGCAGTTTCTGGTTTTCCGGGGTATCGCTCTTGGGCACGCTCTGCAACAGGGATTCGGCCTGGGCAATGGCATCGTCGGCGCGCACGGCTGGCGGCAACAAGATTAGGGAGAGCAGCAAGAGGGTGAGCAGGCGTTGCAACATGAGGCTCGTTTCCGTTCAGAAGAGGTGGCCCTAGCCTAAAACAGGGCAGGGAGGCGGGTAAAGCAGTCTATATTAATGATTCATAACACAAATAACAGGAAGTCGTGCTGCCGTTTCGCTATGATCCCGGCCGCTTTCTCTCCACCGAGTCGAATATGTCAGCTGTTGATCTGGGCACAGCCCCGCTATCTCGCCTTTTCTGGCGTTACGTAACCCCGACCGTGGCGGCCATGCTGATCACCGGCATCTATGTCACCATCGATGGCATCTTCGTTGGCCATGTGCTGGGTCAGGATGGCATGGCCGGTCTGATGCTGGCTTATCCCATTTGCGCCGTGCTTTATGCGGTGGGGGCGCTGATCGGCATGGGGGCCTCGTCGCTGGTCTCCTTCTATCTGGGGCAGGGCAACCCGGCCAAAGCCCGCCATATCGTCGGCAATGCGCTGGTGATGGTGTTGTTGGCCTCGGCATTGCTCAGTTTTATCGGGATCCGTTATGGCGAGCCCATGCTGGCCTGGATGGGGGCGGAGGGGGAGATCTTTACCGCCGGGCTCTCCTACCTGCAGGCCTACGCCTGGCTTGGCGTCTTTGCGGTGCTGTCGATGGCGTTCAGCTCGCTGCTGCGCAACGATGGCCGCCCCGGATTTGTCACCCTCATCATGGTAGTCGGGGGCCTGCTCAACGTGCTGCTCGACTATCTGCTGATGGTGGTGTTTCCGTTCGGACTGGCCGGGGTGGCGACGGCCACCATGCTCTCCCAGGCAGTGACGGGCCTCGCCTGCCTGTGGCACTTCTTCACACCGCGTAGCCAGCTGCGGATAAGTTGGGACACCTTGCGCCCCGATCTGCGGCTGATGGGCGAGACTGTGCGCCTCGGGGTCTCCAGTTTTTTGATGTACCTCTATCTCTCGGTAGTGCTGGCGCTGCACAACAAGGCGTTGCTGGCGGTCGGCACTTCGCTGCATGTGGCGGCCTACGGGGTGATCAGTTACACCGAGGCCTTCTTCTATCTGGTGTTCGAGGGAATCGCCATGGGTATCCAGCCCATCGCCAGCTTCAACGCAGGAGCCGGTCACTGGCGGCGGGTGCTGCGGATCCGCAACCTGGCACTCGGAGTGACGTTGGGGATCGCCCTGTGCGCCATGATCCCGCTCTATCTGTGGCCGGAGGCGGCGGTCTATCTGTTTGCCGGCGACAACGCCACCCTGCTGCCGGTGGCGAGCCTCGGGATCTGGCTCTACTTCTGGGGGCTGCCGATGGAGGGCTTGCTGCTGGTGGGGGCCACCTACTTCCAGGCCATCAACCGGGCCCGCATCGCCTCCCTGCTCACCGGCGGAAAGCTGGTGCTGATTGGCGGTTTCTTGTGGGGCTTCTCGACCCTGTGGGGCGTGCCCGGGGTCTGGCTGGCATTGCCAACGTGCAGCTCATTGCTGGTGTTGGTGATGTGGCGGGCGATGCGTCGGGAGTCCGGCGCCCACGCGCTGGCCGGATAGATAATCAGGTTCGACGTGCAGATAGCAGACAGGCAGCCATGGGCTGCCTGTCTTGTTAGAGGATGTTTTGTTAACGGGCTCTGCCGATTCAGGGCTTGAAGGCACCGATAAAGATGGCGGGATCGACCCGGGTGTCGTTGAGGCTGACGTTCCAGTGCATATGGGGGCCGGTAGCGCGGCCGGTCGAACCGACTCGCCCGACGATGCCGCCACGCGGCAGGTTCTGGCCGAGCTTCACATCGATCTTCGACATGTGGCAGAACATGCTGATGAGCCCCTGACCGTGGTCGACAAAGACGGTATTGCCATTGAAGAAGTAGTTGCCGATCAGGATCACCTTGCCGGCGGCGGGGGACTTGATCGGGGTGCCGGCGCCCACTGCGAAGTCGAGGCCGGAGTGGGGGTTGCGCTCCTCGCCATTGAAGAAGCGACGCAGGCCAAAAGGGCTGGAGAGGGGGCCGTTGACCGGCTTGTCGAACAGCAGGTTGCTTGGCTGGTTGGGGCTGAAGGTCTGGTAAGCCCGGGTCTGCTCCGCCAGCTCGCGGTTGATACGGGTCATATCCTCGGCAAGCGGATTGACCTGACGGCTGTTCTTGAGCTTGATGTGCTGCTCGCGGTAGTGCTTGGGGGTCACGGTGAAGCCGAGAGTACGGCCATCACCTGTGGTCAGTTGCTGGGCGCCGGGCGTGCTTTTCAGAGAGATGCCGACGATGGCGATCCACTGGTTGTCTTCGCGCACTACCAGCACGGGTTTGTCGTGATAGCGGGCCGTGGGGGCAGTGGGTGACGCGCCAAGAGGGATCACCGCAACGCCACCCGGCACCGGATGGTTGAGCAGGCGACTGATAAAACCCTCGGCCAGGGCTGACTGGCTGGTCAGTAACAACAACAGACAACAAACAACTCTCATGACGATATCACTCGATGTTAAAACGCCCGGGATGGCGGGATGACAACCCCTTGTCCGGCATTCGTCGATCACTAAAGGGTGATCACGACACGTCGGCCACGACAGGCGCGGCTGGGGAAGGGGGCAGATTGTGCCTCGTTATCGTCGGTGCAGCCAGTGGCGGGGCGTGGCTGACGCCCCTTTTGTGCATAGCTGCGTCAGGTTTTATGTCGTGGTCGGGCCGCTTCGCCATTGAGTCGCCCCCGCCCTGGCTCTAGAATCGGCTTCCGGCACTGATGCCACCGACACTCCGAGGAGACGATATGAACGGATTACCCCCTTTGCGCACCACTCCGGCCCGGTACACGACAGGTCGTGGCTGGCTCTGGGTTCGCAGCGGGTTCGATATCTTCAACAAGGGTATGGGGATCAGCGTGGCCATGGTGTTGGTCTGGTTTATGGTGGGCATGCTGCTGGAGCAACTGCCGGCGGGTGGCCTTATCTCCCAGCTGCTCTACATGGTGTGGGGCGCGGGTTGGGTGGCGGTCGCCGCTCGGGGTTATCGGGGGGAGCCGCTGCAGTTTGCCGATCTCTTCGCCGGTTTTCGCCACAAGCTGACCCCGCTGATGCTAGGCGGTCTGCTGGTGTTGCTGCTGTTCAGCCTGGTGGGCCTCGTCTGTCTCGGTCTGCTCTCCATGTGGGGGCTGCTCCCGCTGCTGACGCAGGATCCCGAGAGCATGGTGGTCTCAGCCAGCCAGTTGCAACAACTGCTGCTGGTATTGCTGGTGGGTATGCTGCTTATCATTCCCGTGCTGATGGGGGTCACCTTTGCTCCGGCGCTGATCTACCACCACGATATCGGCATCATCCAGGCGGTACGGCTGAGCTTCTTCGGCTGCTGGCGCAATATTTTTTCCTTCTTCTGGTGGGGGCTGCTCTCAGCCATTTTGTTGCTGTTTGGCGCTGTGCTGTTGCTGGTAGGTCTGCTGGTGGTGATCCCGGCGCTCAACTACTCCATCTATGTGGCTTATCGGGATATTTTCCTCGACGAGAGTGCGCAGCCGGAAGCGCCGCACTCAGAACCATTCGGATTTGAAGCCTGATCAAGGGATCAGAGTGAAGAAGGGGCCCGCAGCGGCCCCTTCGTTATGTTTGGGTGTGCGGAGTGCTTACTCCTGCCAGATGGGATCCGCCGCCATGCGGGCCAGCAGAAAATCGAGGAAGCTGCGCAGCAGTGGCGACATCTGCTTGCGGGTGGCATACACCCCGTAGACCCCGAGGCGCTTGGGTTGCCAGTCGGTCAGCAGGGGCACCAGTTCCCCACGCTCCAGATAGGGTTGTGCCGAGTAGCGGGGTTGCAGGCTGATCCCGGCACCTTCAAGCGTTGCTTCCAGAAGCAGGTTGGAGATATTGGCGCTCAGGTTACCGCTGACCGGCACTGACTCGGGACCGTCCGGTCCATTGAACTCCCACAGGCTCTTGCCAAAGTAGGTGTAGGTGAGGCAGTTGTGCAGCGCCAAATCCTGCACCTTGTGTGGCATTGGATGACGGGCCAGATAGGCCGGGCTGGCACAGACTACCGAGTGGCAGGTGCCGAGACGACGCGCCACCAGATTGGGGTCGAGGTCGTTGGTGATGCGCACCGCCAGATCGATCCGCTCCTCCACCAGATTGACGGTTCTGTCGAGCAGCAGAATGTCGATGGCCGTCCCCGGGTATTGCGCCAGATAGTCGTTAGCAGCCCCGACCAGCAAGGCTTCCGACAGGGAGTAGCTGCTGGTGATCCGCAGTTGTCCCTTGGGGGCGTCATCCCCCTTCACGGCGATCTGCTCCATCTCTTCGCCGAGGGCCAGCATGGCGCGGGCCCGGTTCAGCGCTTCCTCTCCCGGTCCGGTCAGACTCAGACGACGGGTGGTGCGGTGCAGCAGGCGGGCGCCCATCCAGCTCTCCAGCTCGGCCAGATAGCGCGACACCATGGCGCGCGACATATCCAGTTTCTCTCCGGCGCCGCTCAGGCTCCCCTGTTCGACTACGCTGACAAAGACCTTCAATGCGGTCAGTCGATCCATGTATGGCTCTCTATATGTTCGATATGTGCAACAGTGATGCGCTTTTTATGCTGTATTTGCACCTTAAGTGATCCAATACACTGTGTCCATCAAATGAACCCCCGAATACTTAATGAGGAATAGATGATGAACAACACCCTGATCCGCAACTTGACTCTGGCGACCACCCTGTTGAGTGGCGCCGCACTGGCCGCCCCCCTGAGCGTGACCGTCTACAACCCTGGCGAGAAGGCGATCTTCCCGGTCTCCTCCTCACTGGTGACCGGTGACAAAGAGGCCATCCTGATCGATGCCCAGTTCGACGTGCAAAATGGTCAGGCGCTGGTCGACATGATCAAGAAGAGCGGCAAGAAGCTGACCACTGTCTATATCAGTGCCGGTGACCCCGACTTCTACTTCGGTCTGGAGCCGGTCATGGCGGCGTTCCCGGATGTCAAAGTGCTGGCCGACCAGCATGTGGTTGACCATATCAACCAGACCAAGGATGCCAAGCTGAGCTACTGGAGCCCGATCCTCGGCAAGGGTGCACCGAAGAGCCTGACCGTGCCGCAAGTGATGACCGCCAGCCACCTGACGCTGGATGGCGAGAAGATTGAAATCAAAGAGATGAATACCCCGAATGCCTACCTCTGGGCCCCTTCCATCAAGACTGCTTTTGGTGGTGTGCCGGTCTACCACGGGGTGCATGTCTGGATGGCCGACAGCCAGACCAAAGCGGCTCGCAGCAACTGGGTCAAGGCGCTGGATAACCTGCTGGCCCTGAAACCCGAGCGTGTGGTACCGGGCCACTTCCTGGGCACTGCTCCCAAAGGCACTGCTGCTGTGACCTTTACCCGTGACTATGTAGAGCGTTTCGAACAGGAGCTGGCCAAGGCGAAAAACTCCGGTGAGCTGATTGAGGCTCTGAAGAAAGCCTATCCGGCACTGCCGGTTGACGATGGTCTGGCCATCGGTGCCAAGGTCAATACCGGCGAGATGAAGTGGTAAGCCACTGAGCCTGCTTTCCCTGTGTTTTTACCGGGCCTAAGGGCCCGGTTTTTTATCCGAGATTGAAGTGAGAATGAAGATGAGCGAACAACAAACCACCCTCCATTATGTCTATGACCCGCTCTGTGGCTGGTGCTACGGTGCCGCCCCCCTGTTGCAGGCGGCAGCCACCATTGCTGGGCTCAAGATCGAGCTGCATGCGGGCGGTCTCTGGCTGGGTAGTCGCCGTCAGCCTATGGGCGAGGCATTGCGTGATTATGTGCGCCCCCATGATCAGCGGATCGAGGCGCTGACCGGCCAGCATTTTGGCGAGCGCTACTTTAACGAACTGCTGCTGCGCGAAGGGTGTCTGCTGGACTCCGAGCCGCCGATCCGTGCGGTTTTGGCCGTCACGGCCTTGGGGGGGGATGGGTTGGCCATGTTGCACCGGATCCAGCAATCCCACTATCGGGACGGGATCTGGATTGGTGAGCCGGCATTTCTCGCCACGCTGGCGGCAGAGCAGGGGGTCAGTGAAGACGCGTTCCAGCAAGCCTATCTGCAGGCCCCATTGCTGCAACATCTGGCAGATAGCCAGGGCTGGATGAAACGGCTGGGTGGTCAGGGTTATCCCACCCTTGGGCTGATGCACAAGGGGCGGGTCACACCTGTACGGGTTGCCGATTTTCTGGGGGAGCCGGATGCTCTGAGCACGCATCTGCTGGCTCTAATGACATGATGGCTGTTATTTGAACACGAGACCGATTCAGGAAAGGTGTCCAAGGCCGATAGGCAAACAATCACAGAAACGGTATGAAATCCTTCTGTTTTCCGGGTGCAGGCTATGCTCTATATGACCATTCCCGGTGGATGTTGCGGGAGTGAAGACTCATTTCAAGGAAGCCCTTATATGTTCAAAAACATGTCCATCGGCCAGAAACTGAGTGCCGGATTTGCCATCCTGGCCTTGTTGGTACTGGGCTTGGCCTGGTTTTCAATCAGCCAGCTGGCAAAGCTCTATGGTGATACCGAAACCATCACGGGTAATTTACTGCCTTCTACTCGTCTGGCGAGCCAGATGCATGTTGCCGTGCTGGATGCGCGTCGTTCAGAGTTGGCCCAGGTCATCGGTGGCCTGAACAAGGATGAGCAAGAGGTAAGCGATCGCACCCTGACCTTCAATAAGGCCAAGCAGGAATTTGAGCAAGCAGCCCAAAAATATGGTGCTTTACCTTTCACTACTGGTGAAGAGAAGCAGGTTTATGAGCAGGTGGTTGCGGCGGGGGCCAAGTATTTTTCGGTACATGACCAGCTGTTAAATGCCTTTGCTGCTGGCGATCTGGATAAAGTCAGAAGTCTGCGCAAAAACGAGACTCGTGCCGCATTGGAAGAGGTTGGTGCCAAGTCATATCGTTTGCGGGAGATCAATAACGAGATTGCCGATGAGATGGTGAAAGACATTGCGGCCATGTATAGCAATGCCAGAACCATGAGCATTATTGTCAGCCTGGTGACGCTGGCTTTTGTGGTGGTGATTGCCTGGCTGTTGACCGCCCAGATCCGCAATCCGGTGATGGCCCTGCTGGAGCAGACCCGCCGTGTCTCCTCCGGTGATCTTACCTCCCGCATCGATATGCAACAGTTCAACAATGATGAACTGGGGACTCTTGCCAAAGGGTTTGGCGAGATGCAGACCAATTTGCGTACCCTGGTCAGTGAAGTCTCGGGCTCAGTGGTGCAACTGAGTTCGGCCACCGAAGAGATGAGCTCGGTAGCAAGGCAGTCAGCGGCCAACATGAGTGCCCAGCAGCATGAACTTAATCAGCTGGCAACCGCGATGAACGAGATGCAGGCTACGGTTCAGGAGGTTTCTCGCAACACTAGCGATGCCGCCAGTGCCGCCACCTCGGCCAGCGAAACCGCAGAGATTGGGGCCAAGACTGTTAATGACTCTATTTTGCGCATCGAGCGGGTAGCGGGGGCCATCGAGAGCACTGCAGTGGTGATCCGCCAACTGGGCGATGATAGCCGCAATATCGGCATGGTGCTGGAGGTGATCCGCGGCATTGCCGAACAGACCAATCTGCTGGCATTGAACGCGGCGATTGAAGCGGCCCGGGCCGGTGAGCAGGGACGGGGTTTTGCGGTGGTGGCTGATGAGGTGCGTACTCTGGCCAAACGAACCCAGGACTCCACCTCCCAGATCAATACCATCATTGCCGAGTTGCAGCAGCGTGCCGAACAGGCGGGCAGTACCATGCAACAGAGTCAGGAGCTGATGAACACCACGGTAGCTACCGCTCGGGAAGCGGGCGAGTCCATTTCCCAGATCAGTGGCTCGGTCAGCAGCATCTCCCACATGAACATCCAGATTGCGACAGCCACCGAAGAGCAGGGGGCGGTGAGTGAGGAGCTCAACCGCAACGTGGTCAATATCAGCCACGCCTCCGAAGAGGTGGCTGCCGGTGCCACCCAGATGGCTCAAGCTTGCAATGAGTTGAACCATCTGGCCAGCCAGTTGCAGGATATGGTGCGCCGTTTCAGGGTGTAATCCCTTGTCGAGTCAAACAGCCCGATTGCCGCGAGGTGATCGGGCTGTGTTATTTCCGAGGGCCAGAGCGAGCCGATGACTTGTTCCGCCGGGTGATATTGTGCATGCTGATGGCCCATTTTCCAGGCAGGACTCTTGCTGTATGAATCTTCGCGATCTCGAATATCTGGTGGCGCTGGATGAGGAAAAACATTTTCGCAAAGCCGCTGAACGCTGCTTTGTCAGTCAACCCACCCTGAGCGGCCAGCTGCGCAAGCTGGAGGATGAACTCGGGGTCATTTTGATCGAACGTACCTCGCGCAAGGTGCTGTTTACCCCGGCTGGCGATGCCATGGCCCATCAGGCTCGTCGGGTGCTCAAGGAGGTGCGCGAGCTCAAGAGCATCGGTCAGCACTTCTCCGAGCCGATGTCCGGGGAGATCCATATCGGTTTTATTCCGACCGTGGGCCCCTACCTGTTGCCCCGCATTATCCAGACCCTGCGTGAGCATTTTCCCCAGCTGGAGTTCTATCTCTATGAGGAGCAGACCCAAACCCTGCTCAAACGGCTGGAAGAGGGGGAGCTGGATTGCGTCATTCTGGCCGAGATGCCGGGGATGGAGGGGTTTGGTTCAATCCAGCTCTACCACGAGCCGATGTGGTTGGCTGTGCCTTGCCATCACCCCGAAGCACAGGCCAGACAGGTGCCACTCGGCAATCTCAAGGGCAAGAAATTGCTGATGCTGGCCGATGGCCACTGTTTGCGGGAGCAGGCGATGGGATTCTGTTTCGCCGGCGGGATAGGTGAGGATCAACGCTTCAAGGGGACCAGTCTCGAGACGCTGCGCAACATGGTGGCCGCCGGTAGCGGCATGACCCTGGTGCCAAAGCTGGCCGTACCCGCCGATCATGATGAGGGAGGTGTGAGCTATCGTCCTGTGGTTGACCCTGTGCCGGGTCGTACCATCTCGCTGCTCTATCGCCACTACTCGGTACGTCGCCCCTGTTTCAACGAGCTGGCCGCCTCGATTGCCACGCTGATGAGCAAGCAGTTGGCCCAATAAAAAAACCGGCAGCCAAGGCTGCCGGTTTTGCTTCTGCCGCGAGAGCAGCTTAGAAGATATCGTCGGTTGAGACAGGCCCTTCCACATCGGGGTTGTCACCACCATAGACCTGATTGCCGTCCGAACTGGGCGCGGCGTAACGGGTCGGCTCGGTCCCTTCCTTGAAGTATTCGTCGGTTCCGCCACTGGTCGCCAGCAGTCCGGTTTCGCTGTCAATCTTCACCGTCATGATCCCTTCGGGAACCGGCATCTTGTGCTCCGGCAGCTTTTTGAGGGCGACTTTCATGAAGTCGATCCAGATAGGCTGTGCAGCGCCACCACCAAACTCGGCACGGCCAAGGCCACGCTGGTGGTTGTCAAAACCGATCCAGGAAGTAGCTACGATGTCCGGGGTATAGCCGGAGAACCAGGCATCCCGCGATTCGTTGGTGGTACCGGTTTTGCCGGAGATATCGTGACGTTTCAGGTCACGGGCTGCACGCCAGCCGGTACCACGCCAGCCGTTGCCACCCCAGATGGCTGTGCTCAAGGTGTCGGTGATCAGGAACGCGCTCTGGGCACTGATGGTATGCGGGGCGATGGTTGGCGCGAGAGGGGTCTGCGTGCCATCTTGTGCTGCGCCATCAACAGTTGGCTCCGGCAGTGTGCTCTGCTCGGACGCCGTCTGCTGTTCGCAATTGTTGCAGGCAATGGCAGGATTGGCCTGATAGAGGGTGTTCTCCAGGCTGTCGGTGACTTTGTCGATGAAGTATGGGGTCACCAGGAAGCCACCGTTGGCCAGTACCGAGTAACCACGCACCACCTCGAGGGGGGTAAATTCGGCTGCGCCCAGCGCCAGTGACTCATGGGGCGAGATGAAGTCGCGGGGGAAGCCAAAGCGTGTCAGACCGTCGATATAGGTATCCAGACCGATGGCGCGCATCAGTCGAACCGACATCACGTTCTTGGACTTGGCCAAACCCAGACGCAGCGGGGTGGGGCCATCATAAACGGCCGGGGAGTTCTTGGGCTGCCACATGGGCCCTTTTGACGGATCCCACTGGTTGATTGGCGCATCGTTGATGAGCGACGCCAGGGTATAGCCGTGCTCCAGCGCGGTCGCATAGAGGAAAGGTTTGATATTTGAACCGATCTGGCGACGCGCCTGATCGACCCGGTTGAATTTGGATAGTTCGAAGCTGAAGCCGCCAACTACTGCTTCCAGCGCGCCATTTTTCGGGTTCATGGCAACCAGCGCGGCGTTGACGTCCGGGATTTGGGCCAGCAGCAATTCTTCGCCCTCTTCCCGCACCCAGATCTGGGCGCCGACTTTCAGTACATCGCTTGCCGATTTCGGGGCATAGCTTTGGCGGTCGTCGGTAATAAAGGAGCGAGCCCATTTAATGCCGTTCCAGCCCAGCTCTGCTTCCTTGCCATTTTTAAGTACCAGTGTGGCGCTACGGTCACCGAGCTTGGTCACGACTGCCGCCATCAGCGGATCATAAGTGGGTTGCTTGCCAAGGTGGGCCACGATCTGCTCGTAATCCCAAGCTGTTTCGCCTGCCTTCCACAACTGGGCCGTCGGGCCACGATAGCCGTGACGCATATCGTAGGCAAAGACGCCATCCAGCAGAGCCTGTCTGGCGGCCCTTTGGCGTTCGGCAGAGACGGTAGTGTAGACGTGCAGGCCCATGGTGTAGGCATCTTCACCAAACTGCTCTACCATCTTCTGGCGTACCATTTCACCCAGATAGGGAGCGTGCAGGGTCACTTCGGCGCCGTGAAAACGGGCCTTGATCGGCATCTTGGACGCTTCGTCAAACTGGGCCTGGGTGATCTTGCCGGTCTCCAGCATCCGACCAAGCACAACGTTGCGGCGCGCAAAGGCGCGCTCGGGGGATCGGATGGGGTTGAGCATGGAGGGGGCTTTGGGCAGACCGGCAATGATGGCGATCTCGTCCAGCCCCAGATCCTTGACCTCTTTACCAAAATAAACCTGAGCCGCAGCACCGATCCCGAAGGAGCGATAACCGAGAGGGATCTTGTTGAGGTACAGTTCGAGGATCTCGTCTTTTGAGAGATTCTGCTCGATCCGCCAGGCCAGGAAGACCTCCTTTATCTTGCGGATGATGGTTTTCTCATTGCTCAGGAAGAAGTTGCGTGCAACCTGCTGGGTAATGGTGCTGGCACCCTGACGGGCATGACCTGATACGGCCCAGACGGAGGCGGCGCGAATGATGCCGATGGGGTCAATGCCGGGGTGCTCGTAGAAGCGGGCATCTTCGGTTGCCAGTACGGCATCGATCATTGGTTGGGGGATTTCATCCAAGCGCAACGGAATGCGACGGATTTCGCCATATTGGGCGATCAATTCCCCATCTCGGCTGTAGACCCTCATCGGGGTTGCCAGTTTGACATCACGCAGTGCGGTGACATCGGGCAGTTGGGGTTTGATATAGAAGTAGATACCGATGAGGCTGGCAACACCCAGCACAGCACCCAGCATCATGACAATAAACAGGCGAACGAGCCATTTCAGCATGGAAGAACTACCAATCGTCTTAAATTTAGCCAACGGGCGCAGAGTATAGCCCTTTTGCCATCTGGAATTCGAGGTTTTCCTGTGGCAAGTCACCCATCGACAGGATGCGAGAGGTTAGCACTACAGTGAGCAATAACCAAGGTGCCTCCCTTTATCTCAAGAAAGCGAGGTGGGTCACTTTTCGGTATAAACTTTATGACATTGATAGTTAGAGCATTTAGGATGGATCAAGCTCTCATCTGATTAGAGTGTCCTACACTCAATTCAGGTATAAAACCCAATAACGCATGGATGTGTATATGTTTGGGCTATTTAATAAGGGATCCCTCCTCCCCCTGGTGGGCATTGATTTCGGTAGCCAGACCATCAAGGCCGTTACCCTCACTGGTCGTCCCGGCAAGCTGCATATTGAATCTGTTGCCGAGGTCGCCACCCCGAAAGGTACGCTGGTTGATTACCAGCTACAGGATATCGAGCGGGTCAGCCCATCTTTGAAAACCCTCAAGCGCCTTATCTCTGGCCACAGCGATTATGCCGCGACAGCGGTGACTGGTTCCAATGTGATCACCAAGGTCATCCAGATTGATGCTCGCCTTGGTGACAAGGAGCTGGAGAGTCAGGTGCAGCTGGAGGCCGAACAGATAATTCCCTTTCCCCTCGATGAAGTCAGCCTCGATTTTGAGGTGCTGGACACCAGCGCCAGTGAAGATCGTCAGGATGTCCTGTTGAGCGCAGCCCGTACTGAGAGCGTCAATGGCCGGGTCAGCGCTCTCGCTGAGGCTGGCATTGCCGTCAAGGTAGTGGATGTGGGAGCCCATGCCTTGGGGCGGGCCGTTGTGGCCTGTTTGCCCGAGTTGCAGGAGAGTGAGCGACCGATCGGGGTGATCGACATTGGCGCCAGTGCCATGACCTTCGCAGCCTTGGTCAAGGGAGAGGTGATCTACTCGCGCTTGCAGAATTTCGGCGGTGATCAATATAGCCAGGCGCTCTCCTCTTTTTATGGCATGACCCTCGATGAAGCTGAGCAAGCCAAGACCAAAGGCACCTTGCCTGTTGACCATGAGTTGGACGTGTTGATGCCACATATCAACTCGCTGTTGCAACAGGTGCGGCGCAATATCCAGCTGTTTTGCAGCTCGTCAGGTTATCGTGATATAGCCAAACTGGTGTTGACCGGGGGAGGCAGCTTGCTACCTGGCTTGTTGGTACAGGTAAAAGAGGAAGCCAATTGCGAGGTGTTTCATCCGGATTTGTTCGCCCTGTTTGGCAAACCGAAAGGAGAGGTTGATCTGGTACATGGCGCTAAATATATGACGGCATTCGGGTTGGCTCTGAGGAGTTTTACACCATGTCAAATATAAACCTTCTCCCCTGGCGCGAGGCTCGTGCTCAGCGGCAAAAGAAACAGTTTGGTGCCCTGCTCGGGCTTTTCGTGTTGGTCACTGTCGCACTGAGCCTCTTTGCCAACTGGCTGGTCGAGCGTCAGATTGCCGCCCAGCAGCAGCGTAATCAGCGTCTGGTTCAGGAGATGACCATCCTGGATGCACAACTGGGAGAAATCCGCCTGCTTAAAGAACGTCGCAAGGAGCTGATCGATCGGATGCAACTCATCGAACATCTTCAAATGCGTCGAAATGTGCCCGTTCGTCTTTTCAACCAGTTGCCCTCTCTGGTACCCAATGGGGTTTACCTCAATACCCTCTCGTTGCAGAACAATATTATCGATGTCAACGGCAAGACAGAAGCTTATGGTCGAGTGGCCAGCATGATGCGTCGAATCGATGGTTCCGGCTGGCTGGGACAGTCGAAAATAAGCACCATTTTTGCAGCGGAGGTCGCGCCGGTATCGTTGAGTCAATTCTCGATGATGTTCCTGATTGCCAATAATACCGCGGCTGCCGGGGATATGGCCAAGGAGAGCAAATGAACCTTCAGCAACTCAACGAGCTTGATCTGAATGACATCGCGAGCTGGCCAAAATGGGCGAAAGCTGTCTTTATCCTGCTGTGCTGTGTGTTGACTGGTGGCGCTATTTATTACTACGTGATTGCCAATTCCTTAGGCAATCTGACCAAAGAGAGCGCCAGAGAGACGGAGCTGAAAGGCCAGTTTGAAAGCAAGGCGATGCTGGCAGCCAATTTGGGCGCCTACAAGGCACAAATGATCCAGCTCGAGCAACTGGTCGATACCCAGCTCAAGCAGTTGCCCAATACCCATGAGGTCGCCGGTTTGCTGGACGATATCAGTTTTATTGCCACCGATAATGGCTTGAAACTCAATCGCATCAACTGGGAACCGGAGGTCAAGCACGAGTTTTCTACCGAATTGCCCATGCGGATCGAGGTAGTAGGTAATTATCATCAGATCGGCAAGTTTACGGCAGATATGGCAGCCCTGCCTCGTATCGTCATACTCGACTCCTTTACCTTGAGTCAGAGCAAGGATGAGGGAGACCTGATTGCTATGTCGATGCTGGCCAAAACCTACAAGTACAACGGTAAAACAGTGGAGCAGAAACAATGAGACGCATCTGCTGGTTGTTACCTGCCCTCTTGCTGACGGCCTGTGGTGGTCAGGAGGAGATGGATTCCTATATTGCCGAAACAAAGGCAAGACCCCCTGTACCTATTGAACCCTTACCCCAGTTGAAGCCGTTTTCCCCCATGCACTATCAACAACGCGATCTGCGTAGTCCCTTCATGATGCCGCAACCAGAAGCAAGTGTCGGGCGCGCGAATAGTGCCCAGGTGAAGCCTGATTGCGCACAGGTTATGATGGACAGAGAAAAAGAGGTATTGGAAAACTACTCTCTCGCCAGCTTGTCAATGCACGGCTCCTTGGGAAAGGCCGGGCAGTTGTGGGCCCTGATCAGCACACCTGATGGAAAATCAATACGGGTCGGGCTCAACCAGTATATGGGGCTCGATCAGGGTAGAGTCATCAAGATTACTCCTACGGCAGTGGATTTACTGGAAACCATTCCGGACGGGAAGGGGTGCTGGGTAACAAGAGAAACCCAGTTGGCGATGGCCAATATGCAAGAAAAACAATAATCAGGGACGAACAGCAATGAGAACAACCATAGACAGTGTAACAAAAGTGGCTTTGCTGTTTTGCGCCAGTGCCTTTGGTCAGGCGTGGGCAGTGGCAACCTTGCAAGAGATAAAAGTTAATCCATTGCTGGCAGACCAGTTGCAACTGGAGCTCAGCTTCAGCGAGCCTGTGAGTGGCTTTACCGATCGTCTCTCCTATCAACCTAACCAGCTCCTGTTGCATGTCCCCGGTGCTGTGGGCGCACTCAAGGTGAACCCGCTGCCTATTCAGCGTCAGGGAGTAGACAACATCAAGGTGGAAGGGAAGGGGGCAGGCCTTGATATCAAGATCGCTCTCGATCAGCTGGCTCCCTATCAGGTGCAGCAACAGGGTAATAAATTGCTGGTTTCCCTTGGTGAAGGGACCTCATCAGCTCTGATTAATGGCGAAAGCGCCCTGATTGCACCTGCCGCAACGGCTTCCTCAGCCATGGTGGCCACTCCAGCTCCTTCGGCACTGCTCAATTCTCAGGTTGTTGCCAAGTCAATGCCTGTTGCACCGGTAACCCCTCCTGTTGCGACGCCTGCTGCCAGCAAACCACTGCTCGGCAGCTATCAGAACAGTGGCGGTGGAGCCTATTTCAACTCGGTGACCGGGGTGGATTTTCGTCGTGGCAAGGATGGTCAGGGGGAGTTTCTGGTCACACTTGACAACAGCTCCGCTGCCGTCGATGTGAGCAGCCGCGGTCAAACTGTGCTGGCCAAGTTTCATGGTACTCGCGTGCCTGATGGTTTGCTTAATCTGATCAATGTACAGGATTTTGCGACACCGGTCTCTCAGGTTGAGGTGTCCCGGCAGGGCAACGATACCCTGTTTGAGCTGTCGGTTAATGGCCAGTTTGATTACCGTTACGATCAGGCTAATAAACTTTTCATTATCGAAGTGAAAAAACGCACGGCGGCATCTGCGTCTTCAAAGCAGTATCAGGGCAAGCCCATCTCATTGAACTTCCAGGATATCCCGGTTAGAACCGTGTTGCAGCTTATCGCTGACTTCAACAACCTCAATCTGGTTACTACCGATTCTGTGGCAGGCAATCTGACACTACGTCTGGATGGCGTGCCCTGGGAGCAGGCGCTCGACATCATTTTAAAAGTGCGCGGTCTGGATAAGCGGCTAGATAACAACATCCTGCTGGTTGCTCCGGCTGAAGAGATTGCAGCACGGGAGAAACAGCAGTTGGAGAGCCGGAATCAGGTGGCTGATTTGGCCCAGTTATATACCGAATATATGCAGATCAACTATGCAAAAGCATCCGAAGTGGCTGCTCTGCTCTCATCCGAGAGTACCAAGTTGCTATCGCCACGTGGCGCGGTGAGTGTGGATGAACGGACCAACGTGCTGGTTGTGAAGGATACGGCTGAGGTTATCAGCAGTATCAAGCGGATGCTGGATATTCTGGATATCCCGGTCAAGCAGGTGGTGATCGAAGCGCGTATGGTGACCATCGATGACGGTTTCGATGAAGCGCTCGGGGTACGTTGGGGAGTGACCAAGAACGATGGTCACGGCAACAGCACTTCAGGCTCTATTGAAGGGAATGATTCGTCCGGTAATAACGACGGTAGTTCAACGATTACCAGACCCTCGGTCGATAATCGGATGAACGTCAATCTGCCGGTGACCAATGCTGCCGGTACCTTGGCATTCCAGGTTGCCCGTCTGGCCGATGGAACCCTGCTTGACCTTGAATTGTCTGCGCTGGAAAAAGAGAGCAAGGCCGAGATTATCGCCAGTCCGCGGGTGACCACTGCGAACCAGAAACCGGCGTTGATCGAACAGGGTACCGAGATCCCCTATGTGGAGTCCTCTTCCAGTGGTGCAACCTCGGTCACCTTCAAGAAGGCGGTACTGAGCTTGAAAGTCACGCCGCAGATCACCCCTGACAACCGGGTGATCCTCGACCTGACCGTGACCCAGGATACCAAGGGCGAAACCGTACCGACCGGTACCGGTGATGCAGTCTCCATCAACGCCCAGTCCATCACGACGCAGGTACTGGTTAACAATGGCGAGACACTGGTGCTGGGCGGCATCTATCAGCAGACTATCAAAAGCGATGTGACCAAGGTGCCCTTGCTGGGTGATATCCCCGGATTGGGCGCCCTGTTCCGCAAGACCACCAGCGAGAACAAAAAGCGTGAACTGCTTATTTTCGTGACCCCCAAGATAGTCACCGACGCCTTCTGAAGGCTTTACATGTGAAGGTAAAACACATATAACCTTACGCCCCAATGAGGCTGGGGCGTAAGGGCTGCGGTTGCCAGTCCCGATATCTATTGAGATAATCCCCCTCCTGATCCATCGCAAGATAAGGTTCATAGGTACCCCGATCCAGTATTTATCGGGGTCGTACAGTTTGTAATTACTAACGAAAAAACATGGCTGAGAAACGCAATATTTTCCTGATAGGTCCCATGGGTGCGGGCAAGAGCACCATAGGTAGACATCTGGCAGAACAACTGCATATGGAGTTTTTCGACTCAGATCATGAGATTGAGCGCCGCAGTGGTGCTGATATCGGCTGGGTGTTTGATGTTGAAGGCGAAGAGGGTTTCCGTATTCGCGAAGAGAAGGTGATCAGCGAATTGTCTGAGCAGCAGGGTATCGTGCTGGCAACCGGTGGTGGAGCCATCAAGAGCCGGGAAACCCGCAACAAGTTGTCTGCTCGTGGCATCGTGGTCTACCTCGAAACCACCATTGAAAAGCAGTTGGCGCGTACACAGCGAGACAAACGCCGTCCTCTGCTACAGACTGAAGAGCCGCCGCGTGAGGTGCTTGAGCGTCTGGCACAAGAGCGCAACGCCCTGTATGAAGAAGTGGCTGACTTTGTTATCCAGACAGATGATCAAAGCGCAAAGATCGTTGCCAATCAGATTGTGAAGCTGATCGGTATGTAATCAAGAGGACGTCCATGGAACGGTTGAAGGTTGAACTGGGTGAGCGCAGCTATCCCATCGAGATAGCTGCCGGTTTGCTACAGCACTCCGAGGTGCTGGCAGCAAGCATCAAGGGCAGGCGGGTGATGATAGTGACCAATACGGTCGTCGCCCCGCTCTATCTTGAGAAAGTGACTTCCCTGCTGGCGGATTTTCAGGTGGAACACCTTGTTCTGCCCGACGGCGAGGCGTACAAGAACCTGGCGACCTTTGAGCAGATCATGTCTGCTCTGCTTGAAACCAACCATGGGCGCGATACGACACTGATCGCTCTGGGGGGCGGCGTGATCGGGGATGTGGTGGGCTTTGCGGCAGCAAGCTATCAACGTGGCATTCCTTTTATCCAGATCCCGACCACTCTGCTCTCCCAGGTTGACTCCTCTGTTGGCGGTAAAACCGCGGTCAACCACCTCCTCGGCAAGAACATGATTGGGGCTTTTTATCAGCCCAAACAAGTTGTTATCGATACCGAATGTCTGAGTACCTTGCCAGCCCGCGAATTTGCCGCAGGGATGGCCGAGGTGATCAAGTACGGCATCATTTGGGATGCTGATTTCTTCAGTTGGCTGGAGCAGAACATGGTGCGTCTGCAACAGCTGGAACCTGCCGCGCTGGCCTACGCCATCAAACGCTGCTGCGAGATCAAAGCCGATGTGGTCGGTCAGGATGAGACCGAGCACGGCGTCCGTGCGCTGCTCAATCTGGGCCACACCTTTGGTCATGCCATCGAGGCCGAGCAGGGGTATGGCAACTGGCTGCACGGTGAAGCAGTGTCCGCCGGCACCATGCTGGCTGCCTGGACTGCGCAGGCACGTGGCGATATGAGCGAAGCGGACGTTGCGCGAGTGCGCGCCCTGCTGCTGGCCGCCAATCTGCCCATTCATGCGCCTGCCGAGATGGATTTCGCCGCCTTTATTCGCCATATGCGCCGTGACAAGAAGGTGCTGGAAGGCAAGCTGCGTCTGGTGTTGCCGGTTGGCATCGGCCATGCGCAGGTGGTGGGGGATGTGTCCGATGCCGAGTTGCTGGCGGTGATCGAGTCTGGTCGTGACGAATAAACTGCTAAAACTTCCTTCCCAGCGGCAGCTGGTTGACCGGCTGCTGCATCTGATTGAATTCAATCACCCTTTCATTTTTCTCTCCGGTAAACCCGGTTGTGGTCGCGGTACCCTGTGCGAATCCCTGCTCGGCGTGTTGCCGGAAAAAGTGCGGGTGGTAAGCCTGATTGGTACGCCTGCCATGAAGATGGTGGATGTGCGCCAGCTGTTGCTGCCACAGGTGGTGGCGCGCCCGCTGTTCAATCCACAGGATGCGCTGGCGGAGAGCTTCTTTCGCATGCTGGAGGGGAGCAAGCCTGCCACCCTGTTGCTACTGATAGAGCGGGCCGACCAGTTGCCGGCCGACCTGCTGGGAGAGTTGTGGGCGATCATCCGTCATAACGATACCCTGGCGGCGCCCCATCAGCTGGCCATTATCGTCTCGGGCAGTGACGTCTGGTGTCGTACCCAACGGCCGCAGCTCAAAGGGCGAGCCATGCCAGCCCTTGAGCTGGAAGTGCCGCCACTGAGCCCGCCGGAGCAGCGCATCTTCTTGTATGAAAAAGCCAAAGAGCTCAAGATCCCGGCGACCCTCTTGCCCAAGCCGCAAGTGGAGGAGATCCTGAAAACGGCGAACGGACATCCGTCCACCATCATGCAGTTACTGGAGGATATCATGACCGACAGAAGGCCCAAGAAGCGTCAGGCGGAGTTGCCCGTCAAGAAGATTGCCACCGCTATCGCGCTGGTCGCTGGCGGCCTGCTGGCGTTGAGCTACCTGCTGCCTGCGCTTTTTGACAATGAAAGCAAACCGGCGCTGCAGGATCCGGCGCAGAACACGGCATTGCCGATCCCGGTAGCGGGAGGCGATCCCCTCACCGCAGGCGGTTCGAATACCGATGCCGCTGCACAAGGCGCGCAAAACCGCGATGCAGCCAACAATCCCAACGGGGTAGTGAAAGATTGGCAGCCGGAGGCGAAAGTGCTTCCCAAATCGGTGGAGAGCGAAACCGTGACCACCGAATCAACCAATTACGAAGGGCGTCGGGTGGTGATCTCTGACGAGGTCGTGCAAAAGCTGATGACCGAACCCAAGGTGAGCGGCGCTCTGCCTACTGACGTGGTGGACGAGCTGACCGGCAAGAACCCGAGTGGCACAGCCCCCAGTGGTGCAATCGCAACCACGGTGCCAGCCAGTACCTCCAAAGTACTGAATCCGGCGACAACCGCAACGCCTGCTGCTACCACCAAAACAGCCAGCAACGAGCCGGTTGCCGCGCCAGCACCCAAAGTGGCCCTGACACCGGTCGCCACCTTGAACAAGAAGCCGCGCAACCACTACAGCGTTCAGCTGATGGGGGCGAGCAACACCAAGGCGGTGGATCAATTTGTCGCCGAGCATAGTCTGGCGGGCAAGGTATGGGTCTATCAGACCAAATTCCGTGGCAGTCCCTGGTATGTGGTGCTGCAAGGAGATTATGCCGGTCTGACCCAGGCCAAGAGTGCCATTCGCAAGCTTCCGCCAGCCTTGCTGAAAGGCCAGCCCTGGCCCAAGTCGTTTGCACAGGTACAAAAAGAGCTGAAGCAATAGCCTTGATACCGGATAAGGGGGTAGAATCGTCCCCCTTTTTGGGTCTTGCCTTCTTACACACCGGATTTCCATGAAAAAAACACGCGCTTTTTTAAAATGGGCCGGGGGAAAATACTCCCTGGTTGAAGAGATTGCCGAGCGCCTGCCGGCCGGGCGTGTGTTGCTGGAGCCCTTCGTCGGGGCCGGGTCTGTGTTTCTCAACACCGACTACGACGCGTATGTGCTCAACGACATCAATCCGGATCTGATCTGCCTGTACAACCACCTCAAGCTGACGCCGGACAGTTTCATTGCCGAGGCGCGCAAGCTGTTTGTGGCAGAGCACAACCACAAGGCGGCCTATTATCGGCTGCGTACCCAGTTCAATCAGACCGAGACCACCTTCGAGCGGGCACTCTTGTTCCTGTTTCTCAACCGTCACGGTTTCAACGGACTGTGCCGCTACAACAAGAAGGGCGGCTTCAACGTGCCGTTCGGTTCCTACAAGAAGCCCTATTTCCCGGAAAAAGAGCTGTGGGCCTTTGCCGAAAAGGCGCAGAAGGCGACCTTTATCTGCGAGAGCTACGCCGACGCCATCAAGCGTGCCGAAGAGGATTGGGTTATCTATTGTGATCCACCCTATGCGCCGCTCTCCACTACGGCGAGCTTCACCACCTATGCCTCCGGCGGGTTTACCCTGGATGATCAGGCGATCCTGGCGCGACTGGCCCGTCACACAGCCGCTCACAAAGGGGTGCCGGTGCTGATCAGCAACCATGATATCGAGCTGACTCGTGAGCTTTATCGCGGTGCCCGCCTCGACGAGATCCTGGTCAAGCGCACCATCAGTCGCAACGGCGGCACCCGCAACAAGGTGGCCGAGTTGCTGGCGCTCTATCCCCCCGGAATCGAACCTGAGCAGGGTTACTATCCCAGCGACAGTGAACTGCTGCCGCTGACGTAACAGACCATGCGGCGCCCAGGGGCGCCGTTTTTTTATGGGCGCGCCTAGGCCCGTGCCGATGCCCCAAAACCTAGGTGGCTGGGGGAGGGGAGGCGATTGCCCCATTTACCCCGCATTCGAGTCGTTTTCGCCCGCCTTTTACGTTAAAATTGCGCCGCTTTTTCTCCCTGGCTGCCAATGGATGATGCTGATGAAAGACTTTCTGATTGCCCCCTCGATCCTCTCTGCCGATTTTGCCCGTCTGGGTGACGATGTAGCCAAGGTACTGGCTGCAGGTGCCGACGTGGTTCACTTCGACGTGATGGACAACCACTATGTCCCCAACCTGACCATTGGCCCCATGGTCTGTCAGGCGCTGCGTGACTACGGTATCGAGGCCCCCATCGACGTGCACCTGATGGTCAAGCCGGTGGATCGCATCATTCCCGATTTTGCCAAGGCCGGTGCTTCCCTCATCACCTTCCATCCGGAAGCGTCCGATCACGTTGATCGCTCTTTGGGCCTGATCAAGGAGATGGGCTGCCAGGCGGGTCTGGTGCTGAATCCTGCTACCTCGCTCTCCTGCCTCGAGTATGTGATGGACAAGCTGGATGTGATCCTGCTGATGTCGGTCAACCCGGGCTTCGGTGGCCAGAGCTTTATCCCCGGCACCCTCGACAAGCTGCGTCAGGTGCGTCGTCTGATCGACGAGAGCGGCCGCGATATCCGCCTCGAGATCGATGGCGGGGTGAAGGTCGACAATATCCGTGAAATCGCCGAAGCGGGCGCCGACATGTTTGTCGCCGGCTCTGCCATTTTCAGCCAGCCAGACTACAAGGCGGTGATCGACAAGATGCGTGCGGAGCTGGCTCATGTCACACGCTGAGCGCGCATTTGATTTGGTGCTGTTCGATCTGGACGGCACCCTGATTGACAGTGCCGCCCAGCTGGCGCTGGCAGTCAATCTGACTCTGGCAGACCTCGGTCTGGCACAGGCTGATGAAGTTGTGATCCGTACCTGGGTCGGCAATGGTGCCGACAAGCTGATCCAGCGGGCGCTCGCCTATCGCGAGGCTGACCCCGAGCTGTTTGCCAAGGCCAGACCGATCTTTTTCCAGCACTACAACGCCTGCCTGCTGCAAGGGCTGGCTATGTATGACGGGGTTGCCCAGAGTCTGCGTCGCCTGCAAACCCTGGGTTACAAGCAGGCGATCGTCACCAACAAGCCGAGTGATTTCGTGGCACCCATCCTCGATGCCCTTGGCATCAGCGATTGTTTCGAACTTTGGCTTGGCGGCAACTGCGTGCCAGTCAAGAAGCCGAGCCCGGAGCCATTGCTGCACGCTTGCCAGGAGTTGGGGGTGAGCCCGGCTCGCACTCTAATGGTGGGCGACTCCGAAAATGACGTGCTGGCGGCCAAGGCGGCCGGCATGAAGGTGGTGGGCCTGACCTACGGTTACAACTATGGCCGCCCCATTGCCGACTCCCATCCAGACTGGGTATTCGAGCAGTTTGCCCAGCTCGATGCACTTTTGGTCTAATAGCGCAGCTGGGCTGGCTGAATAACAAGGATTAACACTCTCATGACTAAACCAATCGTATTGAGCGGGGCGCAACCCTCCGGTCAACTGACCATCGGCAACTACATGGGGGCCCTGCGTCAGTGGGTCAACATGCAGGATGAGTTCGACTGCCTCTACTGCATCGTCGACCTGCACGCCATCACCACTCGTCAGGACCCGGCTGCCCTGCGCAAGGCTTGTCTGGACGCAGCCGCCCTCTATCTAGCGGTCGGTATCGATCCCAAGAAGAGCACTGTCTTCATCCAGTCTCACGTGCCGCAGCACGCCGAGCTGGGCTGGATCCTCAACTGCTATACCCAGATGGGTGAGTTGTCGCGCATGACCCAGTTCAAGGACAAGTCCGCCCGTTTCGAGAACAACGTCAACGTCGGCCTGTTCGGTTATCCGGTGCTGATGGCAGCCGATATCCTGCTCTATCAGGCCAATCAGGTGCCGGTCGGCAACGACCAGAAGCAGCATCTGGAGCTGACCCGCGACATCTGTACCCGTTTCAACAACCTCTATGGTGAAGTGTTCACCATGCCGGAGCCCTTCATTCCGACCGAAGGGGCGCGGGTGATGAGCCTGCAGGATCCGACCAAGAAGATGTCCAAGTCGGATGACAACGAGGCCAACTTCATCGGCCTGCTGGAAGATCCCAAGCAGATCGTCAAGAAGATCAAGCGTGCGGTGACTGACTCCGACGAGCCGGCGGTGGTGCGTTTCGACCCGGAAAACAAACCGGGTGTCTCCAACCTGCTGACCCTGATGTCCGGCGTGACTGGCCGCTCCATCCCCGAGCTGGAGCAGCACTTCGAAGGCAAGATGTATGGTCACCTCAAGACCGAGACCGCCGAAGCCGTGGTTGCGCTGCTGGAACCGATCCAGGCTCGTTTCCACGAGTTGCGTCAGGATGAGGCCCATCTGATTGCGATTCTTGCCGAAGGGGCACAAAAGGCGCGTGAAAGAGCTGAAAAAACCCTGACCAGCGTATATGATGTAGTCGGCTTCGTTCCTCGAGCCTGACATACTGGGAAGGTGTAGTAGAAGAGAGCTGGGTATTTGCCTGGCTTTCTTTATTTTCCCACGTTGTATTTTGTTTAATTCTTTATTTCAACCCGGGTTATATCCCCAAGAGTACGCATGTCTGTTCAACCAAATATTTCGATTGAAGAGCTGAGTGATAAAGGTCACTGGCTGCGCAAGTTCCGCAAGGCGAAAAACCTCAATACCCTGCAATTGATGGTCTCCAATGCCATCGATAAACATCACAAGACTGCTGCCATCGCTGCAGCCATCTATCTGGCTGAGTGTCAGCGTGAACGGGAAATGGAACAGGGTCGTTATCTCGATCGTTAATTCTCCACTGTTGGTTATCTCATGCTGTTGTTGATCGATAACTACGACTCTTTTACCTGGAATCTGGTGCAATATTTCGGCGCCCTGGGACAAGAGGTTGTGGTCAAGCGCAATGATGAACTGACGCTTGATGCCATAGCGCAGCTCTCCCCCCGTTTTCTGGTGATCTCTCCCGGTCCTTGTACACCCAATGAGGCGGGGATCTCTCTCGATGCCATCAGCCACTTCGCCGGCAAGCTACCCATTCTTGGCGTCTGCCTTGGCCACCAGTCGCTGGCGCAGGCGTTTGGTGCCCGCGTGGTTCGCGCGCGTCAGGTGATGCATGGCAAGACCTCCCTGATTCGCCATCGCGGCGAAGGGGTATTCTACGGTCTAAAGGATCCCTTGCGGGTGACCCGTTATCACTCACTGGTGGTGGAGCGCGACACGCTGCCCGACTGCTTCGAGGTCACCGCCTGGAGCGAGCATGCCGATGGCTCGTTTGACGAAATCATGGGATTACGCCATAAGACACTTCCTGTCGAGGGTGTTCAGTTCCATCCGGAGAGTATTTTGAGCGAACAGGGCCATTTGCTGCTGGCCAATTTTCTGTCCTGTTCATAAAAATTTGTGATCACCTTCTCAAGTTTGAAAGAAGGTAAAAAATATTTCTCTGACACTTTATTCAGCCCCCTTCCAGCCCAAATTATCTCTTGCCAAGCCCCCCTGAGTCGTTATGCAATGCGGTTGCCTAAAATCTCAAGGTCAATCGAACATTGTTCCTCATAGGTCGTCTTGTTACAGACTTTTTACTTTATTTCTGTGATAATCCCGTCACGTTTACACGGATTTAACTTTTAGGCGGTGGATTATTCTGCCGCCGAATCTGAAGGAGAGCTATATGTCAGAGTTGTTGGCAGTGACACGTGAAGTGTTTGATGAAGTGATGGTTCCCAACTATGCGCCAGCCAAGATCATCCCGGTGCGTGGTGAAGGGTCACGTGTCTGGGATCAGGAGGGGCGCGAGTATGTCGACTTCGCCGGTGGTATCGCCGTTAACGGCCTGGGTCACTGTCATCCCAAGCTGGTCGAGGCTCTGAAAACCCAGGGCGAGAAGCTGTGGCACCTCTCCAATGTCATGACCAACGAACCGGCCCTGCGTCTGGCCAAGAAGCTGGTCGCGGCCACCTTTGCCGACAAGGTCTACTTTTGCAACTCCGGCGCCGAAGCGAATGAAGCTGCCCTCAAGTTGGCTCGCCGCTACGCCATCGAGAAGTTTGGCGAGCAGAAGACCCAGATCATCGCCTTCAATCAGGGCTTCCACGGTCGTACCTTCTTTACCGTCAGCGTCGGTGGCCAGGCTGCCTACTCCGATGGCTTCGGTCCCAAGCCCGGTGACATTACCCATGTTCCCTACAACGATCTGGCGGCACTAGCCGAGGTGATCTCCGACAACACCTGCGCCGTGGTGATGGAGCCGCTGCAAGGGGAGGGTGGCATCATTCGTCCTACCGACGAGTTTGCCAAAGGGGTGCGCGAGCTGTGCGACAAACACAATGCCCTGCTGGTGTATGACGAAGTGCAGTCAGGGGTCGGCCGGACCGGTGATCTCTATGCCTATATGGGGCTCGGCGTCACGCCGGACATCCTCACCAGCGCCAAGGCGCTGGGGGGCGGTTTCCCCATCGGCGCCATGCTGACCACCGACGAAATCGCTTCTTATCTGAAAGTGGGCACTCACGGCTCTACCTACGGCGGTAACCCGCTGGCCTGTGCGGTCGCCGAGGCAGTGATCGATGTGATCAATACCCCGGAGGTGCAGGCTGGCATCAAGCAGCGCGAACAGCTGTTCCGCGATGGCCTTGAAGCCATCAATGCCAAATACCACTGCTTCAGCGAGATCCGCGGCAAGGGGCTGCTGCTGGGCGCTGCCCTGAGCGATGCCTACAAGGGGCGTTCCCGCGACTTCCTGCTGGCCTCCATCGATCAGGGGCTGATGGCACTGGTTGCCGGTACCAACGTGGTTCGTTTTGCCCCTTCACTGGTGATCCCGGAAGCGGACATCAAGGAAGGGTTGGCCCGCTTCGAGAAGGCGGTTGCCCAGGTGGTCAACGCCTGATTCCAAATTGAGGTGGGGAGCTCTCCCGGCAGGAGCCGGGCCCCCACCTGTCGTCAATGAAAGGGAGTTGTCATTTATGTTGGTTATCCGTCCCATCGAGCAAAAAGATTTTGCCGGGCTCAAGACCTGCGCCATCGAGTCCGGCACCGGCATGACCTCGTTGCCCGTCAACGATGAGTTGCTGCAGCGCAAGATCGATGCTTCTACCCAGACTTTTTCCGACAAGCCCGCCGGCAAGGGGGACTGCCTCTACTTCTTCGTGGCTGAGGATCTGGAGACCGGCGAGATGGTCGGCACCTGTGCCATCGATGCCGCGGTTGGCCTCTCCCAGCCGTTTTACAACTACCACATCGGCAAAGTGGTGCACTCTTCTCCCAAGCTCGGCATCTACAACGTCGTTGAAACCCTGACTCTCTCCAACGACTACACCGGCAACTCCGAGCTCTGCACCCTGTTCTTGCGCGAATGTGCCCGCGAAGGGCTCAACGGCCGCCTGCTCTCCAAGCACCGCTTTCTGTTTATGGCCGAGCACCCCGAGCTGTTTGACGAGACCGTCTTCGCCGAAATGCGCGGCGTCTCCGATGCCAACGGTCACAGCCCCTTCTACGAGTGGCTGCAAACCCACTTCTTCTCGATGGATTTTCCCACCGTCGACTATCTGACCGGCATCGGCAAGAAGCGTTTTATCGCCGAACTGATGCCCAAGTACCCCATCTACGTCAATTTGCTGAGCAAAGAGGCGCGGGCCGTTATCGGCCAGACCCACGAGAAGACCCGTCCCGCCATCAAGATGCTGCAGGACGAGGGCTTCGTGAACCGTGGCTACGTCGATATTTTCGATGCGGGCCCCACCGTCGAGTGCGACGTGAAGAATATCCGCAGCGTGCGCCGCAGCAAGAAACTGCGGGTGCTGGTGGGCGAGCCTATCGGTGGCAAGACCCACCTTATCTGCAACAGCCGTTTCGAACATTACCGCGCCTGCTACGGCAATATCCGGGTCGATCTCGACAAGCACGAAGCCATTATCCCGCCCAAGATGGCGGCGGCACTCAAGGTGCAGGATGGCGACATGGTGCGGGTGGTTGACCTCGACTGAGGCAAACAGGACAAGCAAACCGATTATCAGACAGGCAGCCGAGGCTGCCTGTCAGCGACAGGGAGTGAATGGATGAGCCAGTTAGTGCAATTTATCGACGGTCAGTGGCTTGCCGGTGAAGGCAAGCCGTTCGAGTCACGGGATCCGGCCAAGAACGAGGTGATCTGGCAGGGGGCTGCCGCCAGTGCGGCGCAGGTCGATGCCGCCGTCAAGGCCGCCCGTGCCGCCTTCTACCACTGGGCGGATATGAGCCTTGAGGATCGTCTGGCCATAGTGCGCCGTTATGCCGACCTGCTCGGCGAGCAGAAAGAGGCGCTGGCCCTGACAATCGCCCGCGAAACCGGCAAACCGCTGTGGGAGACCCGCACCGAAGTGGCCGCCATGCAGGGCAAGATTGCCATCTCCATCCGTGCGCACGACGAGCGTACCGGCACCGTTGAAAATGCCATGCCGGGCGCCAAGGCGTTTGTCCGTCACAAGCCCCACGGTGTGGTGGCGGTGTTCGGCCCCTACAACTTCCCGGGCCATCTGCCCAACGGCCATATAGTCCCGGCGCTGATTGCGGGTAATGCTGTGGTGTTCAAACCCTCCGAGCTGACCCCCATGGTGGCCGAGGCCATGGTCAAGGTATGGCAGGAGGCAGGATTGCCCAAGGGGGTGCTCAATCTGGTGCAAGGGGAGGTAGAGACTGGCAAGGCGCTGGCTGGCAATCCCGACATTGACGGCCTCTTCTTCACTGGTTCATCCCGCACCGGTCATTTCCTCCATCAGCAGTTTGCCGGTCAGCCGGGCAAAATTTTGGCGCTGGAGATGGGCGGCAACAACCCGCTAATCGTGAAAGACGTGAGCGACATCGACGGCGCCGTCCATGCCATCGTCCAGTCGGCGTTCATCACTTCCGGTCAGCGCTGTACTTGCTCGCGCCGCCTGTTTGTCGAGCGTGGCGAGCGGGGCGATGCGCTGGTCAATCGACTGATCGAGGTGGTCAGCCAGATCAAGGTCGGCCTCTATGACGCCGCCGAGCAGCCTTTCATGGGTTCGATGATTAGCGAGAAGGCTGCGATTGGCATGGTCGAGGCGCAAGCCAACCTGCAGCGCCTCGGTGGCGAGAGCCTGCTTACCCTCAAGCACCTGGAGGCGGGTACCGGCTTCGTCTCCCCGGGCATTATCGACGTGACGGCAGTCAAGGCGCTACCGGACGAAGAGTACTTCGGCCCGCTGCTGCAACTCATTCGTTACGATGATTTCGATGCTGCCATCGATCAGGGCAACGCCACCCGCTACGGTCTCTCGGCCGGTCTGCTGGGGGACAAGGAGGCGGACTGGCACCACTTCTTCAAGCGGATCCGCGCCGGCATCGTCAACTGGAACAAACCCATCACCGGCGCCTCCAGTGCCGCGCCGTTTGGTGGCATCGGCGCTTCCGGCAACCACAGAGCAAGCGCCTACTACGCGGCTGATTACTGTGCGTATCCGGTTGCCTCCGTCGAAGACAGCAAAGCCGCCATGCCGGATCAACTGTCGCCCGGCCTGCACTTCTGATAACGACACGGGGCATCCAGCGGTGCCCCCATCTGTACCCGCAATCAAAGGAAAGAGAGATGCAAAAGGATATCGACACCCTGTTCAGCCATCTGTGGGACAACTACATCAAGGTGACCCCGAGCGCCCTCAAGGTGCACACCCTGCTGGGTGGCGGCGAGCCCATCGTCAACGATCACGTGGCGTTTCGTACCTACAACCTGCCCAAGCTGGGGCTGGAGAAGCTGGCAGCCCACTTTCTGGCGCTCGGTTACGAGCAGAAGGGCGAGTATGTCTTCAAGGCCAAGAAGCTCTACGCCAAGCACTTCGAGCATACAGATCCGGACGCTCCCAAGGTGTTTATCAGCGAGCTGAAGGTCGAAGAGCTCTCTCCAGCTGCCCAGGCCATCATCCACAAGCTGGCGGATCAGGTGCCCGATCATCTGACCGATACCCCGGCATTTCTCTACACCGGCGCCCCCTGGCAGGTCTCCTATGCCGATTATCAGACTCTGCTGGCGGAGAGCGAGTACGCGGCATGGATGGCAGCATGGGGCTATCGTGCCAACCACTTCACGGTCAATATCAACAAGTTGAAGGATTTCGACACCATCCATCAGGTCAATGCTGCGCTCAAGGCGGCGGGTTTTGTGCTCAACAGCGTGGGTGGCGAGGTGAAAGGGGATCCGCAGGTGATGCTGGAGCAATCCTCCACCATGGCTGACAAAGCCGAGGTGCCGTTCAGCGATGGGGTACGTACCATCCCGAGCTGCTTCTACGAGTTTGCCCTGCGCTATCCGCAGGCCGATGGCGTGCTCTATCCGGGCTTCGTCGAGGCCTCGGCCGACAAAATTTTTGAGTCCACCAATGCCATGTAACAACGGGTGTTGGCCAAAGTGCCACTGTTCATGATGTGACATGACGACAGCCCCATATCGGGGCTGTCGTCATTTGCATATCTGGGGGATATCTAGGGTGCGGGGTAGAGAGCACCCAACACAGCCGGACGGCTGGCGCCGGTGACGGCGGGCAGGTTGCCGGGTTTGTGCTTGATAAAGCGCTCCGCCAGCCAGGCAAAGGCTGCGCCTTCCATCCAGTCGGGCGCAATGCCCAGTTCGGCGGTGCTGGCGATGCGCCATGCAGGCAGCAGGCTGGCCAACTCCTTCAGCAAGGGGGCGTTATGGGCACCGCCGCCGCAGACAAACAGCTCGGCTTTCGGCTGGCTGGCACCGACTGATTCGGGCCGGGCGGGCAGTTGGCGGGCGATGCTGTGGCAGGTGAGCGCCTGCAGGGTGCGCTGCACATCCACGGGGGCGTATGAAGTGCCTGCCAGCTCCCCATCGAGCCAATCGAGGGTAAACATCTCCCGTCCGGTGCTCTTGGGGGAGGGGGCGGCAAAGTAGGGGTGAGCCAGCAGTTTCTCCAGCAGGGCAGGGATGGGCTTGCCGCTGGCGGCCCATTTGCCACCGGCGTCATAGTTGCCGCCGTGGGGCTGATGGCGGCGATACCAGCCATCGAGCAGGGTGTTGGCCGGGCCGGTATCAAAACCATATACCCCGCCCGGATTGCCCGGCAGCACCGAGATATTGGCGATGCCGCCGAGGTTCAGTACCACTCGCAGGGCGCCGGGTTTGGCAAACAGCGCCTGATGGAAGGCGGGCACCAGCGGCGCCCCCTGACCACCGAGGGCCATATCCATGGTGCGAAAATCGGCGATAACGTCGATGCCGGTTAGCGCCGCTAGCAGGGCGGCGTTGCCGATCTGCAGGGTGAAGCCAAGCTGGGGGCGGTGGCGGATGGTCTGGCCGTGGCTGCCGATGGCGCGAATATCGGCGGGCGTGAGGCCCGTCTTGGCCAGCAGGGCGTGGGTGGCGGCGGCAAATTCGCGCGCCACCAGATTGTCGGCCACCCCCATGCGATCGATCTCGTTGTCGCTAGGGGTACAGAGCTCATGCAGCTCGTGGGCGGTGGGCCAGGGGTGGCTGAGGGCCGCCTCGACCCGCAGTTGATCCCCGTCGATCACCACCAGCACGGCGTCAATACCGTCCATGCTGGTGCCTGACATCAATCCGATATAGCGTTCAGCCATTGGCTCTCCTCACTCGCTGGTCGGGATAGTCCGCTTCCCGACACCGATGCAGCATGGCGCCGAGCCATGCGCAGGCAAAATAAAAAGGGCTGACGGGGCTGCTACCCCGCCAGCCCTGATGGCTTAGTTGCCGCGGCTATCCCGCTTGTTCTGGGCCAGCTGCAGCTCGGGGCTGTCGAGCTTGGCCAGTTGCGGCATCGCCAGCTTTTTGAAGTTGGCCAGCTCGCGTCCGCTCAGGGTCTCTGCCTGCGGCAGGGTGAGGGTGCGCGGGTTCTTGTGAATGCCGCCCACCACGAATTCGTAGTGCAGGTGCGGGCCGGTGACGCGGCCGGTGCCACCCAGAGTGCCGATGGTCTGCCCCTGCTTCACCCGCTGTCCCTTGTTGACGGTGCGTTTGGAGAGGTGCAGGTACTTGGTCACATAGTTGCCGGCATGCTTGATAAAGACGTAGTTGCCGTTGAACTGGTTGTAGCCCGCCGCCACCACGTTGCCGGAGCCCGCCGCCATGATGGGGGTGCCCACCGGCGCCACATAGTCGATGCCGTTGTGGGGGCGGATCTTGCCGGTCACCGGATGGAGGCGGCGCGGGTTGAAGTTGGAGCTGATGTATTTGAAGTTGACCGGCGCACGCAGGAAGCTCTTGCGCATGGCTTTGCCTTCCGGGGTGTAGTAGTTGCCATCTTCATTGAGCACGGCGCGGTAGGCAGTGCCCTGGTTGACGAACTCGGCGGCCAGAATATCGCCGGAGGCGACCCGCTCGTCGTCGCGGAACTTGTCTTCATAGACCACCCGGAAGCTGTCCCCCGGCTGCAAGTCCTGGGCAAAGTCGATGTCCCAGCCGAAGATGGCGGCCAAGTCCATGATCTGATCTTCGGTCATCCCCGCATCCACCGCCGCGCCCCAGAAGCTGGAGCGGATCTCCCCCTTGCTCACCTGTTCGCGGGTGTCGAGGGCGATCTTGACGTTGCGGGCGACAAAGGTCTCCTCCTTGCGGCTCACCTTGAGCGCCTGCTCCAGACTGTGGGGGTAATAGAGGCTGTGCAGCTCGCCGTTCTCGGTGAGCGTGAAGGTGAGCTCCTGCCCCGGTTGCAGCATCCGCAGGGGATCGCTGCCCTCGAGCTGGTCGATCAGGTGCAGATCCGTGGTGCTCAGGCCAATGCGCTGGAAGATCACCCCCATGTTGTCGCCACGGCGCACCTTCACCTGCTTGGTGATATAGCGCGGCTTGGGCGGGGTAACGGGCTGGGCGGCCTCGGCTGGCAGCTCGTTGTTTAGCGCGTTGTCGTTGGCCGGTTCCCGCAGGGCAATTTCGTTGCCGTTTTCATCGACCCGTGTTGCTACTGCCTGTTCGCTGGGCCAGGCCGCCAGCATCATGATCATGATGCTCAAGATCAGCACCATCTTGCGGTGCCAGTGGGGGAGTGCGTTGAAGGCGTGCCAAATAACCATGAGAAGCAGATGAAGTCGGGCAGAATGGACGGATTTTACAGCCTTTCCAATTGGCCCGCCATTCCAGTAATATGTTTGGCCCTGTGGAATCGTGATGGAGAGTCAAAAAATGTCCCAGCTCGAGGTGGCGCTAGCCGAGATCAAGCGCGGAGCGGAAGAAATTCTGGTTGAAGAAGAACTTGTCGCCAAGTTGAAGGAAGGGCGCCCGCTGCGCATCAAGTTGGGTATGGACCCGACTGCCCCTGACATTCACCTGGGTCATACCGTGATCCTCAACAAGCTGAAGACCTTCCAGGATCTGGGCCATGAAGTGATCCTGCTGATCGGTGACTTCACTGCCATGGTGGGTGACCCCTCCGGCAAGAACGCCACCCGTCCGCCGCTCTCCGAAGAGGCCATCAAGCACAACGCCCTCACCTATGCCGAGCAGGCGTTCAAGATCCTCGACCCGGCCAAGACTCGCATCGAGTACAACTCGACCTGGCTGAGCGAGCTGGGTGCGACCGGCATGATCAAGCTGGCGGCCAAGCAGACCGTGGCACGCATGATGGAGCGCGACGACTTCAAAAAGCGCTACACCGGCGGCCAATCCATCGCGATTCACGAATTCCTCTATCCGCTGCTGCAAGGCTATGACTCGGTCGCGCTGAAGGCGGACGTTGAGCTCGGCGGTACCGACCAGAAGTTCAACCTGCTGATGGGCCGCGAGCTGCAAAAAGATGCCGGCATGGCGACCCAGTGCGTGCTGATGATGCCGCTGCTGGTGGGTCTGGATGGCGTCAAGAAGATGTCCAAATCCGCAGGCAACTACATCGGCGTTCACGACGCTCCGGGCGAGATGTTCGGCAAGATCATGTCCATCACCGACGATCTGATGTGGAACTACTACGAGCTGCTCTCCTTCCGTCCGCTGGCTGAAATCGAAGAGTTCAAGGCAGGCATCGCTGCCGGTACTCTCAACCCGCGCGACGTGAAGATCTGGCTGGCCAAAGAGATCATCGCCCGTTATCACGATGAAGCGGCGGCCGAAGCTGCCCACGAAGATTTCACCCAGCGTTTCTCCAAGAACGCCATTCCGGACGAGATGCCGGAAATCGAGCTGGCACTGGAAGGTGAAGGTCTGGCCATTGCCAACCTGCTGAAAGAGGCCGATCTGGTGGCCACCACCTCCGAAGCGCTGCGGATGATCAAGCAGGGGGCGGTCAAGGTGGATGGCGAGAAGCTGGAAGATGGCAAGGCACTCATCGGTGCCGGTACCGCCGTCTATCAGGTCGGCAAGCGCAAGTTTGCCCGGGTGACTGTCAAATAAGCAGCACCGTCAAATAAGCCGTCGCATCAGGCAAGCTGGTCATCAAACCGGTTCAAGCTTGTTCAACAGGGCCTCCTTCGGGAGGCCTTGTCGTATCTGGGCAGCACGGATCTGGGCGATAAAGTGCCGCAGCACGGCACTACCTGGGTGAGGCCGTGTCGCCAGACTGATGCTGGTCATCATGCCGTTGCCCTCAATGGGGTGATAACTGACCCCGAGCGGGCGCAGCGCCGCCACCGAGCTGGGCACCAGAGTTACGCCAAAGCCCGCCTGCACCATGCCGACGGTGGAGATCACCTGCGGGCATTCGGGCCCCAGTATCGGCTCGAAGCCCGCCTCCCGGCAGAGACCTACGATGCCGTCATAGAGCCCGGGCCCGATGGCGTGGGGAAACAGAATAAAACTCTCGTCCTTCAGGCTGGCCAGTGGCAAGGGGCCAGGCTTGGCTTTGGGGTGGCTGGTGGGCAGGGCGATCAGCAGCGGCTCCTGCTCGATAAGGTGATGGGCAAAGCCCTCGCTACCCCGGCAGGGCAGCCGCAAGATGGCGGCGTCCAGCCGATCGTTGCGTAGCGCCTCCACCAGTGCCGGCATGGTGCCCTCCTGCGGGCTGAGGGCCACCTCGGGGTAGCGCTCCCGATAGTCGTGCAGCAGGGTCAGCACCGCGGGATGGAGCACGGTGGAACCGGCAAAGCCGATCCGCAGTGCCCCCTGCTCGCCCCGGGCAATCCGCTTTACCTTCAGTTTTGCCGCATCGGCCAGCGCCAGGATCTGCGCCGCATCCCGATAGAGGCTCTCGCCCGCCTCGGTCAGCTCGACACTGCGGGTCAAACGGCGCAGCAGCGGGGTGCCCAAGGTCTCCTCCAGCTTGCGGATCTGCTGGCTCAGGGGCGGCTGGGCCATGTTGAGTGATTCGGCTGCGCGGGTGAAATTCTGCTTTTCAACAACGGCCATGAAGTAGCGGAGCGTACGAAGTTCCATATCGATTGAGTCTCAAAGTCATGGGATCAGCGTATTGGTGTTGAAATGTGAACCAAGTCACCATTGGATCCGAACGCTAACAGGATTCACGGTGGAGGTGAAACCCGAATGGAACATATTGCAACATCTGACAGTGCCGGGTGCAGCTGTGCCCTCGAAGTGAGCCAGCAGTTTTCTCGCTGGCGCAGGCAGCATGACGGTGGCGAGATCTACCAGAGTTCCCTGATGAGCGCCCTGCTGGCGGGGGTCTACGAAGGGGAGACCACCATGAGCGAGCTGCTGCGCCACGGCGACTTTGGCCTCGGCACCTTCAATCACCTCGATGGCGAGCTGATCGCCTTCGAGCGCCAGATCCACCAGTTGCGCTCCGATGGCTCGGCTCGGCCCGCCCGCGCCGATCAGAAGACCCCCTTTGCGGTGATGACCCATTTTCGCCCCTGTCTGGAGCGTCGTTTCGATCACCCCCTGAGCCGTGACGAGATCCACCAGTGGGTGGATCGGCTGGTGGGCTCCGACAACGTCTTCGTCGCCCTGCGCCTCGACGGCCAGTTTGAAACGGCCAAGGTTCGTACCGTGCCGCGTCAGGAGCCCCCCTATCGCCCCATGCTGGAGGCCATCGAGCAGCAGCCGCTGTTCCGCTTTGCCGCGGTAGCGGGGACTCTGGTGGGCTTTCGCTGCCCGCCGTTCGTGCAGGGGGTCAATGTGGCGGGCTTTCACGAACACATGATCACCGCCGATCGCAAGGGGGGCGGCCATCTGCTCGACTACACCATGGCCCACGGCACCCTGCGACTTTCGGTGGTGCGTCACCTCAATCTGGCCCTGCCATCGGATCCCGCTTTCCGGCAGGCCGACCTCACCCCCGCCGATCTCGATCGCGCCATTCAAGCCGCCGAAGGCTAATAGACAAGGAGCAATAACATGGAAAACAGACAGTGGAAGTGCGGTGCCGAGCTGGTGGTTCGTCATCTGGAGGCGCAAGGGGTCAAGCAGGTGTTCGGTATTCCTGGTGCCAAGATTGACCGGGTGTTCGATGCGCTGGAGGATTCCCCCATCGAGACCATAGTGGTGCGCCACGAGGCGAATGCCGCCTTTATGGCGGCCGCCGTGGGGCGCCTGACCGGCAAGGCGGGGGTGGCGCTGGTCACCTCGGGCCCCGGCTGCTCCAACCTCATTACCGGGTTGGCGACTGCCACCTCGGAGGGAGACCCCATGGTGGCGCTGGGCGGTGCAGTGCGCCGTGCCGATGGCCTCAAGCTCACTCATCAGAGCATGGATACGGTCAACCTCTGCCGTCCGGTCACCAAGTTCAGCGCCCAGGTCAACAGCGGGGCGGCGATCTCGGAAGTGATGGCCAACGCTTTTCGCGCCGCCGAGCTGGGACGGCCGGGGGCGGCGTTTGTCAGCCTGCCGATGGATATCATCAACAAGCCGGTGAAGGGCAATGTGCTGGTGCCTCGGGAAGTGCCGGAGCCGGGCTGTGCCGATGAACAGAATATGGAGCAGGCATTGACCCTGCTGCGCAACGCCCAGAATCCAGTGGTGCTGCTCGGCCTGATGGCGAGTCGGCCGGAGAATGCCGAGGCAGTGCGCGCCTTCCTCGACAAGGTGCGGCTGCCGGTGACCGGTACCTATCAGGCTGCCGGGGTGGTGGACAGCTGCCACTTCGATGACTTTGCCGGACGGGTGGGGCTCTTCAACAACCAGCCGGGGGATCAACTGCTGGCAGGGGCCGACCTGGTGATCTGCATCGGCTACAGCCCCATCGAGTACGACCCCGTGCTGTGGAATGGCGACCGGGAGCGGCGCATCCTCCATATCGACGTGCTGCCTGCCGATATCGACAGCAGCTACTGCCCGACCGCCGAGCTGGTGGGGTCGATCCGCGCCAACCTGTTGCAGCTGACCCGCATCATGGGCAATCCGAAAATCCGCCCCCCCGAGGTGGATCGGCTGCTGCAAGGGGTACGTCAGCAGCGGCTGCGACTGGCGATGCGGGCCGATGATATGCACGGCAATCCGGTTCACCCCTTGCGTATCGTGCGCGAGCTGCAGGATCTGGTGCGCGACGACATGACCCTCTGCGTCGACATGGGCAGCTTCCATATCTGGATTGCCCGCTACCTCTACAGCTTCCGCGCCCGTCAGGTGCTGATCTCCAACGGTCAGCAGACCATGGGGGTGGCACTGCCGTGGGCCATCGGCGCGGCGCTGGTAAGGCCGGGTGAGAGGGTGATCTCGGTATCGGGGGATGGCAGCTTTATGCAGTCGAGCATGGAGCTGGAGACGGCGGTGCGGCTCAAGAGCAATATCGTCCACATCATCTGGGTCGATAACGGCTACAACATGGTGGCGATGCAGGAGCAGCAGAAGTATTGTCGCACCTCTGGCGTCTCTTTTGGCCCCATCGACTTCAAACGCTATGCCGAATCGTTCGGGGCGGCCGGGTTTGCGGTGCGCTCGGCCGACGAGCTGCGCGCCACCCTGCGGGCCGCGCTGGCGGTGGAGGGGCCTGCTGTGGTGGCCATTCCGGTGGATTACTCCGACAACCCGGGGCTGATGGCCCAGCTCAGGCCAGAAGTATTGGCATAGTGTGGGCAGCAGTGCTGGCCTGAATCCTCGAGTAAGGGCAGGCAGACCCGCCCATATAGCAGAAACCGGCATCAGGGGATGCCGGTTTTTTATTGTTTTGCGGGATGGGTGGTCTTAACGGGCCAGCTGGACGGCGGCGCGTGCGCGGGCCGGTTGCGGGCGACGCTTGTTTTTTGGCGCGCAGGCCATCTTCAGGCGCAGCCACTCGCGCCACAGCAGCCAGCAGAGCGGCAGGGTGAGCAGCAGCACGGTCGCGGGCTGGGCCATCAGCACCCCATCACGACCCCACAGTTGTGGCAGCAGGAAGATGAGCGGCAGCAGCAACACGGTTTTGGCGATGGAGATGACCAGCGCCTGACGGGTACGCGCCATGGATTGCAGCAGCACTATGCCGAACATGATGATCCCCTCCAGCGGAATGGCGCCGAGGTTGAGGGTCAGGCTGCTGATGGCAGCGGCCAGCAGTTCGGGATCCTTGTCGCCGGTATAGAGCATGGCGACCTGCCCCGGCAGCAGCTGGATGGTGAGCCACACCAGCATGCCGTAGATAAAGGTGAACTTGAGCCCCATCTCCATGAGGTACTTGAGGTTGCGGTGGCGCTTGGCCCCCGCCGCTTTGCTGATGAGCGGCTGAATGCCGAACGCCAGCCCCTGCAGGATGACGATAAAGACCGCCTCGGTGTAACCGGCAACGGTAAAACCCGCCAGATCCTTCACATTGCCATACACCATCAGCTGGCTGTTGTGCAGCATCAGCAGCAGGCCGAGGTTGAACTGGGCAATCAGGCTCGGCAGGCCGGTAAAGAGCAGGTGCGGCATGGCGGGGAGGTTGGGCACCAGATCCCGCCAGCTGAGGCGCAGCCGCGCCCAGGGGGTAAAGAAGTAGCCAAGGCCGATCAGGCTCACCGCACCCTCTGCCATCAGGGTGGCTTGCGCAGTCCCGATCAATCCCAGCCCCAGCCGACCCACCATGATGTAGTTGAGGATGATATTGAGCACGGCGCCGCTGCTCACCAGCACCATGGCCAGTTTCGGGCGGCCATCGTTGCGCAGCAGATAGGGCACCGCCAGATTGCTGGCCAGCAGCAGGGTACCGCCGCCAATCCAGGTTAGGTAGTCGCTTGCCTGTTTCCAGGTCTCGGTGCCCTGTTCAATCCCCAGCCCCAGCAGGATATCGGTGTGGGTGTAATAGAGCAGCACCGGCGCAACGCCCCCGAGTCCGGCCAGCAGCCAGAGGGCGTTGACCAGCGCCTGACGGGCCAGCTTGTCGTTTTTCGCCCCTTGCTGGAAGGAGATGGCAGTGGCGGCCCCCATGCTGATCATGGCGGCCAGACCAATCAGCACCATGATGACCGGATAGACCAGGTTGATCCCGGCGAGGCCAGCGGCACCGACATAGTGGCCGACGAAGATGCCGTCGATGAGGTAGTAGGCCCCCGAGACCAGCATGGCAAGAATGGAGGGGAGGGCGTAAGCCCAGAAGCGACGGGTCATGGCCCGTTGCCGCAGTGTTAAATAGGCAGACATATCTGTTCTCTCGGGGAGTTCGATTATCGAACAGCTAGTCTAGATTAATACTTATTTGGTGATAATCAGGGTTTCACTTGATGAATTGCTGAGTATTACTCATTAATCCGGGGTTTTGGTAGTGGGCCTTGAGCATGTCGATCAGGATGCGCAGGCCGCTGCCCAGTTGATGCCGACTGGGATAGAAGAGGTAGAAGCCGGCAAAGGTGGGGCACCAGGGCTCCAGCACGGTGAGCAGTTTCCCTTCCGCGACTTTTTGGCTCACCTCCTCTTCCAGACAGTAGGCGAGCCCCAACCCAGCCTCGGCGGCGCCCAGATAGAGGGCCGGGGTGCTGGTGGTGAGCGGCCCGGTTACTTCGATCTCCAGCATGGTGCCGTCGGCGGCAAAGGCCCAGCGATAGTGATGGTGCGGAGTGAGGCGATAGCCGATGCAGGCGTGGCGGCTCAGCTCGCTCGGGTGCTCCGGCGTACCGTGCTCCGCCAGATAGGCCGGGGAGCCCACCACCAGATAACGCTGGGGCGGGCCGAGGGGGATGCCGATCATCTCCTTGGGCAGCAGATCGCCATAAAAGAGCGCGGCATCGTAACCATCTTCAATCAGCCGGGGCATCAGCTCCTGCTCCACCACCTCCACCTGCATCCGCGGATAACGGGCCAGATAGTCGATCAGCACAGGTGCCAGCAGGCTGTCGATGGCGCCGCGGGGGGCGCAGAGTTTGAGTCGACCCACCGGTTCATCGCTGTTGCGGGCTAGCTCGCAAAGCGCCTCTTCAAGAGTATTGAGGGTGGGGAGCAGCTGCTTGAGCAGCCGCTGGCCCGCTTCGGTCGGTACCACGGCGCGGGTGCTGCGGTTGAGCAGCCGCACCCCCAGACGGGCTTCCAGCCCCTTCAGGCTATGGCTGAGGGCGGAGGCGGAGACCCCGAGTTCGAGGGCGGCCTTGCTGAAACTGCGGTGACGGGCGACGGCGGCAAATACCGCCAGTTCGGCGAGATCGGTACGGGTAATGGTCATCATCAATCAACAAAAAGGCGTGAGTCACAAGGGTACGCCAAGGCCGTGCTGCACACAATCCGCGCTAAACGGGTGGCTTGTTGCAAATATGTAGCTGCTCGCAGGCCATTGATTCCAGTGAAACTAAGTTGAATTGTTAAAAAAAACTCACAATAAGGCGCTTTGAGTGTGATCTTGGTCGTCCGAAAGGCGACCAAAATCAAACTTTGGTTGATTAATTCAAAAAAACGCTGTGATTAATAAGGGCATTTAATTAAAGTCAGCCCATCAAGAGTGGCGCACGTTAATCGGTTGTTAAGTGAGACGGGCGCCGACCCTCAGGGTCAAAATCTCGCACTGTTGTTTGTTGCAATCCTGTTGTCACAAGGAGTGATGGCCAGGTTGCCGGGGGGCGAGAGGTTAATATCAAGGACGGACAGCAGGCGTTCCAGGGAGATGGAACCGGGCCAAGGCCCGACCAAACAAGAATCCCATTTTCCTAGATGACAGGAACAACGTATGTCTGACATGAATATTGCAGCTGATGGTCGTTTAGCCAGCAACACCTCCCGCGGCGTCAACAAGGCCGATGTGGTCTGGATGCTGGGTCTGTACGGTACCGCGATCGGTGCCGGTGTGCTCTTCCTGCCAATCAACGCCGGTGTAGGTGGTCTGTGGCCGCTGGTTGCCATGTTGATCCTGGCGCTGCCGCTGACTTTCTTTGCTCACCGTGGTCTGACCCGCTTCGTGCTGTCCGGCTCTACTCGTGATGGCGACATCACTGAAGTAGTAGAAGAGCACTTCGGCAAGACCGCAGGCAAATTCATCACCCTGCTCTACTTCTTTGCCATCTACCCGATCGTGCTGATGTATTCAGTCGCCATTACCAACACCGTCGAGAGCGTGATTGTTCACCAGCTGGGCATGTCTGCACCTCCCCGTGCCGTTCTGTCACTGGCCCTGATCCTCGGTCTGATGGCGGTTGTTCGTCTGGGCGGCCAGGTTATCGTCAAAGCGATGAGCGTGCTGGTATTCCCGTTCGTGCTCACCCTGATGGGTCTGGCGTTCTACCTGATCCCGCACTGGAACGGTGCCATCATCACTGAAGCTCCGGCCCTGTCCGACGCCTTCAACGGTGATTTCATCAAGACCCTGTGGCTGGCTATCCCGGTAATGGTGTTCTCCTTCAACCACTCCCCGATCATCTCCTCCTTCGCGGTGGACAACAAAGGTCGTTACGGTGAAGGTGCCGAGAAGAAGTGCAGCAACATCCTGCTGGGCGCCCACGTCATGATGGTGATGACCGTTATGTTCTTCGTATTCAGCTGCGTACTGAGCCTCTCCCCGGCTGACCTGGCTGCTGCCAAAGAACAGAACATCTCCATCCTGTCCTACCTGGCCAACCACTTCGATAACCCGGTTATCGGTACTGTGGCTCCGCTGATCGCCATGGTTGCCATCAGCAAATCCTTCCTGGGTCACTACCTGGGTGCGCAAGAGGGCATGAACGGCCTGATGGCCAAGGCGCTGCGCGAGAAGGGCAAGAACGTTGACACCAAGCAACTGAACAAAGTCACTGCCGTGTTCATGATCCTGACTACCTGGGCCATCGCCACCATCAACCCGAGCATCCTCGGCATGATTGAAGACCTGGGCGGCCCGATCATCGCAATGCTGCTGTTCCTGATGCCGATGTACGCCATCACCAAGGTTCCGGCCATGCGCAAATACGCTGGCAACATCAGCAACGGTTTCGTGACCATCATCGGCCTGATCGCCATGTCCGGTATCATCTACAAGCTGATTGCCTGATAACGTCGGTTACCAAGTTGAATGAAGAAGCCGCCTCGCAAGAGGCGGCTTTTTTATGGCCGGGATTCAGGATTGGGCATTGTCGATATTCTCCGACTGCCAGAGGGCGTAGCCCTTGCCGGAGGCCGTGGTGGGCAGATCAATCTGCATCAGGTCGTTGCCGATGACAAAGGGGCCCGAGTAGCGGGCACGCAGATCCTGCGCCAGATCTTTGACCCTGATCTTGCCGTTGAGGCCGATATGGCTGAACACGGTCAGCGCCGGTTTGGCTTCGTTCATTACCCGGGCCGCCTGCTCGGGGGAGGCGAGGTGACCGGCGATCGCCTTGTAGCCGGGGTTGGCCTTCATCTGCTCGGCAGAGGTCATGGAGACGCAGTGCACCAGCAGATCGGCCCCTTTGGCCTGCTTCACCACTTCGGGGCTGTAGCGGGTATCGCCGGAGAGCACCACGCTGTGGCCGTGATAGTCGATGCGATAGCCGAATGACGGCTTGATGTTGACCCCGTGGTCGTTGTCAAAGGCGGTTACCTTGACCCCGTCATGGTTGTAGACCACCCCGGCGGTGACCTCGTGGCTGTTGATCTCCACCCCGTCCAGAGGCGTTCCCTCATCCTTGACCCGGGTCGCGATGTCGGTGGCGTAGGCCTGCTGCAAGCCACGGGCGAGAGCTGTGGTGCCTTTGGGGCCGTAGAGTTCCATCGGCGCGTGGCGCTGGCCATAGGCCGGTTGTAGCCAGCCGGTCAGCCAGAGATCCGCCAGCCCGTTGGTGTGGTCTGAGTGAAAGTGGGTAAGGAAGAAGGCGTTGACCCGGCCGATGGGGATATGCAGCTGCCACAGGCGAGTGGCGGAGTTGCGGCCAAAATCGAACACCAGCTTCTGGTTGCCCGCCTCGACCAGAGTGCTGTAGCCGCCCCGGCTGATCTGGGGCACCGGAGTGCCGGTGCCGAGCAGGCTGACCCGAAAGATATCGGGCCGGGCTTGAGTTGCTGAGGCAGGGGCATGGTCGTGGTTGCTGATAAAGCTGCTCTCGGCAGCCTGACTGGCGCCGCTCGCCAGTAGACCGACCAGCAGGGCGGCCAGATAGGTGCTTTTCATGGGAATTTATCCTGTGGGGGAGGGATGGCATCACTGTATTGGTAACTAAAAGTTGAATAAATTGGCTAAAATCCATTTCTTACTAAACTTTTGGTTGTGAATCAGGGCCCTGGTCGCGGGCCAAACGGCCTTGAAACGGGCAAAAAGGAGGGGTTGTGGACCGATTGACCAGCATGCGTATCTTCATCCGGGTGGTGGATCTCGGCTCCTACAGCGCGGTGGCGAGCGAAGAGGGGATCAGCGCCCAGATGGTGGGCAAGCATGTGCTGGGACTGGAGCAGTGGCTGGGGGGCAAGCTGTTTCACAAGACCACCCGCCAGCAGACCCTGACAGAGCTGGGCCAGCTTTTTCTCGCTCGCTGCCAGCGGGTACTGGAGGAGCTGGCACTGACCGAGTCGCTCACCCAGAACCTGCTGGCCGAGCCGGCCGGACGGCTGCGCATCGCCGCTCCCCTCAGCTTTGGCCACCACCGGCTGGTGCCGCTGCTGCCCGCTTTTCTCGACCGCTACCCCAAGCTGGATCTGGATCTGCAGCTCACCCCCCGCTGGGTCGATCTGGTGGAGGAGGGATTCGATGCCGCCATTCGCACCCTGCGCCCGCAGGATGAGGCATTCATTGCCCGTCCGCTGCTGACCCAGCACTACCGTCTCTGCGCGGCCCCCGACTACCTCAATCGCCACGGCGTACCCCGTCATCCGGCCGATCTCGCTCGCCACCAGTGCCTGCACGGCAACTGGGGGGAGCACGAGCGCTGGCAGTTTGTCGGGGGCGATGGTCAGAGCGAGGAGGTGCGGGTAGCCTCGCGCCTGCGCATCAATCACTGGCCAGCCTTGTTGACGGCTGCGCTCTCGGGGGCTGGCATCACCTTGCAGCCCGCCGAACAGGTGCGTGAGCATATCGCTGCGGGGCGTCTGCTGCCGCTGCTTGGTCGCTATCAGAGCCCGGCCAAGACCCTCTACTTCATCTATCCGGCGGCGCGGCGGCAGGTGCTCAAGATCACCCTGCTGGGGGATTTTCTGGCCGAATCTCTGCAAGCTGAGTCCGAGCCTGAATAAAAGGCTGCATATTTTCGCCGCCACGCTTAACCATCGTGCTTAACAAAGGGGCGGAGCAGGCCTAACATGGCGGGATGTTTTTCTAGTCGGGACAAAAGGATATGTCTGGGTTGAAAAAGGATCTCGGGCTCTGGCAGGGGATGGGGCTGCTCGCCACCTCGCTGCTCGGCACCGGGATCTTCGTGGTACCGGCGACTGCCGCCTCGCTGGCGGGCGGGGCCTCGCTCTGGGCCTGGTTGCTGCTGATTGCGCTGGTGCTGCCCATCGCCTTTACCTTCGCTCGCCTCGGCCGTCGCTATCCCCATGCGGGCGGCGCGCCGCACCTGATTGGCCTCGCCTTTGGCAACGGCGCCGAGCGCTTCTCCGCCTTCCTGTTTCTGGCGGTGCTGCCGGTGGGGCTGCCTGCCGCCCTGATGATTGCCGCCGGCTTCTGGCACGCCCTGTTCGAGATGGGGGAGTGGACCCTCTGGGCCATCCAGCTGCTGACCCTGCTCGGGGTATTCCTGCTGGGGCTGCGCGGGGCGCGCTCCTCCGGCAATCTGCAACTGCTGATTGCGCTCGCCATTTTGGGGCTCACCCTGCTGATCTGGTTCAAGGGGGAGGTGAGCTGGCGCGATGCGGCACGGCCGCTGCCGAGCGCGGATGAGTGGCCTCCTATGGCCACTGCGCTGGCGGTGATGTTCTGGTGTTTCGTCGGGCTGGAAGCCTTCGCCCATATGGGTGAGGAGTTCAAGCGGCCGGAGCGGGACTACCCCATCGCCCTGCTCGGCGGGGTGCTGCTGGCGGGGCTTATCTACTGGGTGCACTCGCTGGTGGTGCTCAAATATGGCCTCTACGGCGATGAGGCGAAAAACGCCACCGCCATCCCCTCCCTGCTGGCGCTGCTGTTCGGCCCCACCGCCAAGTGGCTGGTGGCGGTGCTCGGCTACCTCTCCTGTTTTGCCAGCATCAACATCTACATTCAGGGTTTTGCCCGGCTGATCTGGAGCATGGCGCGGGAAGGCAAGTTGCCCCCCTCGCTGGCCGTGCTCACCGCGCGCGGCGCGCCGCTGCGGGCGCTCGGTCTGGTGCTTGCCATCTGCCTGCTCTGCATCACCCTCATCATCTGGTTGCGACTGCCGCTCGATGAGCTGATCCGCTACGCCAACGGCAACTTCGTGCTGGTCTACCTGCTCTGCATGGCGGCGGGCTGGCGTCTGCTTGGCGGGGTGGGCAAGGGGCTGGCGGGGGTGAGCGTGCTGCTCTGTGCTCTGGTGCTGGTGGCGCTCGCCACTCAGGTGCTCTATGCGGTGGTGCTGAGTCTTGGCTACGGCGGCTTCTCGTTGTGGCGGCGTCATCTGCGCCGCAGTCGTCAGCAGGATGCGCTCCCGCTGGCGAAGTAACGTCTCCCCGATGGTCGAAGAAATGAGAAAGCCCTGATGTTCAGGGCTTTTTGATTGCGGCATATGGGATGTTCATATGAATACCAGTTGGCACGCTATTTGCTGAAAAGTGCGGTGTCGGATCAACTCAACGGCGATTTATAGCCAAAAAAAGTGGGATCCAGCTCCCGTTTTGCTTAAAGTGATCCCTTCCGATCCCGGTGGTCGGAATGCCCGCAAGGATGCCCTTCAGACGTAAACAGGATGGCCTGGCCAGACTGACTCTCAGAGATGTGATTGCTTCGGTTCTCTTTTTATCTGTCACCTGTGGTGATAGCGCCTTGTTCCGTTCAGTCAGCCCGGGTTTTGCGTCTCTCTCATCGTGCATTGTCACCATCTGCAGCGAGTGAATCATGAGCGAATCGGTTTTTGAGATCCACGACTGGACCCTGAGCGTTGACGACAACATGTTGTGTCGCCCCGACCGCGAGGTCTACCTCGAACCCAGACTGGTCAATCTGTTGCGGTTTCTTGCCCATAATGCCGGCACCGTGTTTGGCCGCGATGCCCTGATCAACGAGGTGTGGGATGGCGCCGAGGTGACCGATCAGGTTGTGACCCAGTCCATCTTCGAACTGCGCAAGATCCTCAAAGATGGTCGCACCGATGCGACCGACTATATCGTCACCGTACCCAAGCGCGGCTACAAGCTGGTGGCACCGGTGCGGCCGCTGCAGGTGGTTTCCGTGGTGATGGCGGACGAGCAACCCGTGCCCGCGGTCAATACCGCTCTCTCCGACAACCCGACGCTCTCCGATCTGAGCCCGCCCGCGGCTGATCAAGATGATGATGCACAGCCCAATGTCGCCCCTTTTCCCGCCGGGCCCCTGACCCGCGCCATCTCCACCCATGCCAAGGATGCTCGCAGCCGCTGGAAGATGGTGAGTTTCGATATCTTCGTTGCCATCGTGCTGATCGCTATTGTCAGCATGCTCAGCTACCAGCACACCAGTCCCCAGGTGCATGCCATGCTGGATCCCAATCTGCTGGTGTTCCGCTTCCACTCCGGCATGGATGACAACAACGAGAACGTGCGCCTCGCCGATGGCATTACCCGAGCCCTGATGGGGGAGGTGGCGGTGGCTACGCCGCTGCGGGTGCAGTACGGTGCCACCACTCTGATGGGGGGCATCATGCCTGGCAAGGAGCTGAGTGTGCGGGTCACCCGCCAGCCGCGCGGCACCTATCTCGATCTGGAGTATCGCAATATCAACACCAACCGGGTGCTGTTCAGCCATCAGTACCAGCTCAGTCGCCACAGTGTGCACGGCGTGTTGCAGGCGAGCAGCCAGGATCTGCTGCGCGCCCTCGACCAACCCGATGCCGAGCCGGGGATGGGCTGGCCGACCGATGATGCCTCCCTGATGGCGATGATGGAGGCGCAGTACTACATCAACAGCCGGGATCCGGTCGCCCTCAAGCGCGGCATCGATCTACTGGAGCAGGCGCTGATTGCCCATCCGGATCAGCCGCTGCTGTTGGCGGAGCGCTATCTGGCGGGCGAGGCGCTGGCCACCCTGGCGGGCAAATCCGAGAGCGAGCGGTTGCAGGGGATTGGCACCCATCTCGCCAGCGTGGTGCAAAACAGCGGCGCCCTGCCAGCCCGGGTGTGGGAGGCGTTGACCCTGCAGGCGATCCTCAACGGCCAGCAACAGCAGGCCAACTATCTGCTGGAGAAGGCGGCGAGTCGCGGCCGCTCGGTGCTCTATTACATACTGCAGGGCAAGCTGGCGGAGCTGGACGGTCGTCCCGAGGCGGCGGGGGATGCCTACAGTCAGGCCTTCCTGATGGAGGCGACCGAGCAGACCTATCTGCTCTGCCAGCAGCTCGGTTTCTACAGCAATATGGAGAGCCTCACTCCGGCTCTGTTCAATGCGCTGGGCCAGAGCAAGGTGAAGCTCTTCTAACACCGCAGTGTTGGTTTTCCCCCGGTCGGCGCGGTTGCCGACCTCATCCACAGGCTGCCTTCGGGCGGCCTGTGCGGTTTCTGCTTGTCTCAATCCTGCTTCTTTGCCACTGGGGATAGTCGCTCTGGTGCGGCCCGATTTATCCCCCGCAGCTCCCCACTTGCCTTTGTCTTGCCCGCGGCATTCGCGGCACTCGCGTTTGTTCGGCTTCACGCCGCGCACACAGCTTGTGACATCTGCTCATGGTTGGCGGCGGGATAAGCTGTCCGTCACGACCCATTTCTCATTGCTGACCGGTTATCGCCGTTGTGCTTTACCTCTGAGTTTGGATTGTGATGAGCCGAGCGAAGGGGAAAGCAGGAGGTGAGCGGCCACTCAGGGTGATGGTCAGCTGGGCGTTCGGATGGTTACAAGGGGAGGGGGCGCAATGGGAGCTGCTTTATCCCGGGTTTATCTGGCCAAAAATATCAAGACGGCGAGATAAGGGGGTTATCAAGGGGCAAGAATGGGGCAGAAGGATATCAAGGTTTTATCAAGACGGCTGTGTAATGTGATGTCAATGTACTGTTTTTAAATGGTTTTTATCAAAAGTGACGAGGCGGCGAAAAAAGTTGTCTCATATTTTTATCCGTTAGCTGGTCTTTATGTTTTCCGGGGATGAGAGGCCTAGTCTGTGCCCATTCTTTGGCGGGGCGTTCCGCCAAATGTGTATGTGACGACCCGACCTTTTATAGAACCGGAGATCTTATGTCCCTCGATACGAGCAAGAAGATTGGCCTTATCGCCTGTACAGGTGTGGTGGCCGGCAACATGATGGGGAGTGGCATCGCGCTGCTGCCTTCGGCACTGGCCACCATCGGCTCCATCTCTGTCTTTAGCTGGGCAATCTGTCTGGTAGGCGCCATGGGCCTCGCCTTCGTCTTCGCCCGCCTTGCTACCAAGAACCCGCAAGAGGGTGGCCCCATTGCTTACGCTGGCGAGATCTCTCCGGTGTTCGGTTTCCAGACCGGTGTGCTTTATTACCACGCCAACTGGATCGGTAACCTGGCAATCGCCATTACCGGCGTCTCCTACCTCTCGGTCTTCTTCCCCATTCTCAATAGCCCAATTCCGGCCGCCGCAGCCACCATCGCTGCCGTCTGGATCTTCACCTTCGTCAACCTGCTTGGCGGTAGCTGGGTGAGCCGACTCTGTACCCTGGGTCTGGTGCTGATCCTGCTGCCGGTTGTCGGTACTGCGGTGATGGGCTGGGGTCATTTTGATGCCACTGTCTACAGCCAGAACTGGAATACCACCAGCGGCAGCGATCTGCATGCGGTCATCAGCGCCGTGCTGATCTGCCTCTGGTCCTTCGTCGGTGTTGAATCTGCCGCCGTCTCTTCCGGCATGGTGAAGAACCCCAAGCGCACCGTACCGCTCGCTACCATGCTGGGTACCGGTATCGCGGGTGTTATCTACATCCTCTCTACCCAGGTGATCAGCGGCATGTTCCCGGCCGGTGAAGTGGCTGCTTCCGGCGCCCCGTTTGCCATGGCCTCTTCCGCCATCTTCGGTAGCTGGTCTGCACCATTCGTCTCTGCCTTCACCGCCCTGGCCTGCTTCACCTCGCTCGGTTCCTGGATGATGCTGGTGGGCGAGGCGGGCAAGCGTGCCGCCAACGACGGCAACTTCCCGAAAATCTACGGTGAAGTGGACAAGAACGGCGTGGCCAAGAAGGGTCTGATCCTGGGCTCCCTCAAGATGACTGCCCTGATGGTTGGCCTGACCGCCTTCACATCCCAGTCCGCCCACGCTGCCGATCTCTTCAACGTGCTGACCACAGATGCGGTGCTGCTGACCATGCTGCCCTACTTCTACTCCAGCATTAACCTGATCCGCTTTGAGGGCATGACCTCCCGCAGCATCGGCGCCATGATCTTCTCCGGTGTGGCCTGTGTCTTCTGTCTGGTGGCCCTGATGGGTGCCAAGGGTTCCAACCTTACCGCTACCTTCGTGGTGTCGCTCATCATCCTGATGTTCTACGCCAAAAAACAGGGTCTGCGTCAGCACGACGCCCTGCTGAGCGAACAGCCCAGCAACTAATTCCCCCTTTTATCTTCCGAGCGCTCTTCACTCACCATCCCTGATGGAGAGCGCCCCTTTACGTGTGGAGCATTACGATGAATATCATTGCCATCCTCAACCACCTGGGCGTTTTCTTTAAAGAAGAACCCATTCGCCAGCTGCAAGCCTCCCTCGAGCGCAAGGGTTTCGAGGTTGTTTATCCGGTCGATGTGGCCGACCTGCTGAAACTGATCGAGAAGAACCCCCGCGTTTGCGGCGCCATCTTCGATTGGGACAAATACTCTCTGGGCCTGTGCAAGGAGATCCACGATCGCAACGAGAAGCTGCCGATCTTCGCCTTTGCCAACGACCAGTCCACTCTGGACATTCACCTGACCGACCTGCGTCTGAACGTGCACTTCTTCGAGTACCGTCTTGGCATGGCCGATGACATCGCCCTCAAGATGGGTCAGGCCACTCAGGAGTATCAGGACGCCATCCTGCCGCCGTTCACCAAGGCACTGTTCAAGTATGTAGAAGAGGGTAAATACACCTTCTGTACTCCGGGTCACATGGGCGGTACCGCCTTCCAGATGAGCCCGGCCGGCAGCATCTTCTATGACTTCTACGGCCCGAACGCGTTCAAGGCTGACGTATCCATCTCCATGCCGGAGCTGGGCTCCCTGCTGGATCACTCAGGTCCGCACAAGGAAGCCGAAGAGTACATCGCCCGTACCTTCAACGCCGATCGCTCCTACATCGTTACCAACGGCACCTCCACTGCCAACAAGATCGTCGGCATGTACTCAGCGCCGGCCGGCAGCACTGTGCTGGTTGACCGCAACTGCCACAAGTCGCTCACTCACCTGATGATGATGAACGACGTGACGCCGATCTACTTCCGTCCGACCCGCAACGCCTACGGCATTCTGGGTGGTATCCCGCAGAGCGAATTCAGCCGTGATACCATCGCTGCCAAGGTTGCCGCGACACCGGGTGCTCAGGCTCCCCGTTACGCCGTGGTCACCAACTCCACCTATGATGGCCTGCTCTACAACACCGGCTTCATCAAGGAAGCGCTGGATACTCCGTACATCCATTTCGACAGTGCCTGGGTGCCTTACACCAACTTCAGCCCGATCTATGAAGGCAAGTGCGGCATGAGCGGCGAAGCCATGCCGGGCAAGGTGTTCTACGAAACCCAGTCCACCCACAAGCTGCTGGCGGCCTTCTCCCAGGCCTCGATGATCCACATCAAGGGTGACGTGGAGGAAGAGACCTTCAACGAAGCCTTCATGATGCACACCTCCACCTCGCCGCAGTACGGCATCGTGGCCTCTACCGAGATCTCTGCTGCCATGATGCGTGGCAACACCGGCAAGCGTCTGATCAAGGACTCCATCGATCGCGCCATCTCCTTCCGCAAAGAGATCAAGCGTCTGCGTGATCAGAGCGAAGGCTGGTTCTTCGACGTATGGCAGCCGGACAACATCGACACCGTCGAGTGCTGGAAGCTGGATCCGAAAGATGACTGGCACGGCTTCAAGGACATCGATGACAACCACATGTACCTGGATCCGATCAAGGTTACCCTGCTGACTCCGGGTATGGGTCGTGATGGCCAGCTGCTGGAGAAGGGCATCCCTGCCTCTCTGGTCTCCAAGTTCCTGGACGAGCGCGGCATCGTGGTCGAGAAGACCGGCCCTTACAACATGCTGTTCCTCTTCTCCATCGGTATCGATCAGTCCAAGGCGATGCAACTGCTGCGCGCCCTGACCGAGTTCAAGCGTGGTTATGACCTTAACCTGACCATCAAGAACATCCTGCCGAGCCTCTATCGTGAAGACCCGAGCTTCTACGAAGGGATGCGCATTCAGGAGTTGGCCCAGAGCATCCACGATCTGACCTGCAAGTACCGTCTGCCGGAGCTGATGTTCAAGGCGTTCGATGTGCTGCCGGAGATGAAGATGACCCCGCATGCTGCATGGCAGCAAGAGCTGGCGGGCAATCTGGAAGAGGTGCCGTTGCGTGACATGGTTGACCGCATCAGCGCCAACATGATCCTGCCGTACCCGCCGGGAGTTCCGTTGGTACTACCGGGCGAGATGGTGACCCAGGATTCTCTGCCGGTGCTCGAGTTCCTCGAGATGCTGTGCGAGATCGGTGCCCACTACCCGGGCTTCGAGACCGACATCCACGGCCTCTATCGTCAGGCCGATGGCAGCTACACCGTCAAGGTGCTGCGTTAATCGACAGTGACAACAGTCGAAAGTGACAACAACGGGCCGCAAGGCCCGTTTTTCCCTCCGGAATTCCTGTTCTTATTGCGTGAGTCGCCAACCATGAAGCGAGTGCTCTCCATTCAATCCCACGTAGTCTTTGGCTGTGCCGGCAACAGCGCCGCCGTTTTTCCCATGCGTCGCCTCGGGATCGAGGTGTGGCCGATGAACACGGTGCAGTTCTCCAACCACACCCAATACCGCGAAGGCTGGCAGGGGATGGTGATGCCCGGCGGTCATATCCGTCAGCTGGTAAACGGCCTGGCGGAGATCGGCGTGCTGGCCGAGTGCGATGCGCTGCTGAGCGGCTACCTCGGCTCGGCCGAACAGGGGGAGGAGATCCTGGCTGCTGTGGCCCGGCTCAAGGCGCTCAATCCGGCCGCCCTCTACTTTTGTGACCCCGTGATGGGTCATCCCGACAAGGGGTGCATAGTGGCACCCGGCGTCGCCGATTTTCTGAAAAACCGGGCACTGGCCTGTGCCGATATGCTGGCCCCCAATCTGCTGGAGCTGGAACAGCTCACCGGCCGCGATATCCGCAATGTGCCGGAGGCCATCGAGGCGTGCCAGCAGTTGCGCGCGCAAGGGGTCAAGCTGGTGATGGTCAAACATCTGGGCAAGGCCGGCTTTGCCATGGACCGCTTCGAAATGCTGCTGGTGTGCGAGGAGGGGGATTTTCATCTATCCCGCCCGCTCTACCCTTTTGCTCGCCACCCCATCGGGGTGGGGGATCTGCTGAGCGCCACCATGCTGGCCAATCTGCTGGCCGGTTGTACCCCGGTAGCGGCGTTCGAACTTACCAACGCCAGCGTGGATGCGGTGCTGGCTCGTACCTGGCTGGCGGGGGCCTACGAGCTGCAACTGGTGGCGGCCCAGCACGAGATGGCGCTGCCGCAGGTCTCCATTCGGGCGACCCGCCTCTAGGCTATTTGCGTCAACAGCAGAAACAACAAAGCCCTGATCATCAGGGCTTTTTATATTTCAGATTCGGGGAGAGGGCTTAGTCCTGCGGGCTTTTGAGCGCCTTGACCACATCCTCTTTGGGCTCCAGCTCCTTGACCTGATTGAAGATCTCCAGCTCCCCTTGCGGGCTGACGGTGTAGGCATCGGCATCCTGATAGCTGCCGCTGCCGGCGCTCTCGATGATGACCACCAGCTCGGGCTGCTTGTCGCCATTCAAATCGACCAGTTTCAGCTCCCGGATAAAGCCGTTACGGGCCATCACCTTGCCATCCTGAAACTCATCCAGTGGAAATTGGGCGTTCTGACCCGAATAGAGTCGCACGTCATAGCTGCCGATGGAGGCGGGTTCACCGACCCCCTGCGCTACCCGGATCACCTGCCCGGAGGGGAGGGTCAGTTGCTTGCTAAATCCCTCTTCGGCTTGTGCTTGTGCCGCCAGCGGCAGGGTCAGCAGCCCTGCCATCATCAATGCTCTGTTCATCTTGCAACCTCTTGCTGTCTCTTGAGTGCGGGCTCCCGGGGAGCCCGCCCTGATGCTGTTACCAGATCTTCACCCGCTTCTGGGGTGGCAGATAGAGCTTGTCCCCCGGCTGGATGTTGAATGCCTCGTAGAAGGCGGGAATGTTCGGCACCACGCCGTTGACCCGGTACTCGGGCGGCGAGTGGGGGTCGGAGCGCAGCAGCATCTGCATCAGCTCGGGGCGATACATCCCCTTCCACACCTGCGCCCAGCCGAGGAAGAAGCGCTGTTCGCCGGTGAAGCCATCCAGCACCGGCGCCTCCTTGCCATCCAGTGACAGCTCATAGGCTTTGTGGGCGATGGTGAGACCGCCCAGATCGCCGATGTTCTCCCCCAGGGTGAACTGGCCGTTGACGAACTGGCCGTTGATGGGCTCGAAGCGGTTGTACTGGGCCACCAGACGGCTGGTGCGGAAGCGGAACTCCTTGAGATCCTGCGGCGTCCACCAGTCGCGCATCATGCCGTCACCGTCGGATTTGGCCCCCTGATCATCAAAACCGTGGCCCATCTCGTGGCCAATGACCCCGCCGATGGCGCCGTAGTTGACCGCATCATCCGCCGTCATGTCGAAGAAGGGGGGCTGCAAAATGGCCGCCGGGAAGACGATCTCGTTGTTGCTCGGGTTGTAGTAGGCGTTCACCGTTTGCGGCGACATGTGCCACTCGTCCCGGTCGACCGGCTTGCCGAGGCGCGCCAGACTGTCTGCGTATTCAAAGGTTTGCGAGCGTTGCAGGTTGCCCACCAGATCATCCGGTTTGATGGCGATGGCGCTGTAATCCTTCCACTTGTCGGGGTAGCCGATCTTGGGGCGGAACTTGGCCAGCTTCTCGAGTGCCTGCGCCTTGGTCTCGGGCGACATCCAGTCGAGCTCCTTGATGCTCTGGCCGTAGGCGGTGCGCAGGTTCTCCACAAGCTGCTCCATCCGCTCCTTGGCTGCTGGCGGGAAGTAGCGGGCCACATAGAGCTGGCCGACCGCTTCACCCAGATGATCGTTCAACACCCCCAGTCCACGCTCCCAGCTGGCGCGCTGTTTGGGCGTGCCGCTCAACGTGGTGCCGTAGAAGGCAAAGTTGGCGCGGTCGGTCTCGCTGTCGAGATAGGGGGCGTAGTCGGTCAGCAGTTGCCACTTGAGGTAGGCCTGCCAGTCGGCGATGGGGGTCTGGGCCATCACCTGATCCAGCGCGCTCAGATAGGTCGGCTGACCGATGATGAGTTCCGGCTGACCAGCAATGCCCGCGGCATTGAGATAAGCCTGCCAGTCGAGATGGGGGGCGAGCCGTGCCAGTTCGCTGGCGGGGCGCTTGTTGTAGTTCTTCTCCCGATCCCGCAGGGCGACGTTGTCCCACTGGATGGTGGCGAGCCGGGTTTCGAGGGCCAGAATCCGTTTGGCTTTGCCGCTCGGGTCAGACTCACCGAGGCGGCTCAGCATGGCGGCGATATGCTGTTGGTACTTCTGGCGCAGGGCCTGACTCTCGGGATCCTGCTTGAGGTAGTAGTCCCGATCCGGCAGCCCCAGTCCACCTTGATAGAGGTAAACCGCATAGCGGTCGGGGGACTTGGCATCGGCGTCGATCCAGATGCCAAACGGCGCGCCGCCGCCCATGCGGCCCGACTGGGCAAAGGCACGGGCCAGCGCGGCCTGATCACCGATCCGATCGATGTCGGCCAGCGCCGGTGCCAGCGGGGTGAGCCCCTTGGCGTCACGGCCTGCCTGATCCAGATAGCTGGCGTAGAGATCGCGGATCTGCTGGGTCGGCGTGCCGGTGGCGGCCTCCTGCTTGGCCAGCCCCTCGACCAGCACCCGCACATCGGCGAGGGATTTGTCCCGCAGCATGTAGAAGGCGCCATCGGCGGGGCGATCGTCGGGGATCTTGGCGGTGGCGAGCCACTTGCCATTGACGTAACGGAAGAAGTCATCGCCGGGTTTGACCTGGGTGTCCATATTGGCCAGCGCCAGCCCGGAGTGTTTGGGGGAGTCTTGCGGTGCCTGACTGCAGCCAGCCAGCAGGGCCAGTCCAATCAGGCCGGCCAGTAAGCTTTTCTTATTGTTCATCTTGTTTGATTCCAATTCGGATTGTTTGCTTCCCTGCCCATCTTCCTTGCTCCAACCGGTTGTGCGACCGCCTTGCGGCCTGCCTGGTGGAGAGGGCGGGCGAGCCTCACTCTAGCAGCAGGGTTGCAGCTTGATAAGCCCGACTCTGCTAAGATCGGCCGGTCCGTTTTGGGGAAGCCTATGATTTCTCATCTTTATTCTCGCTTTTGTCTGACTATGCCAGCGCCGGAAGGTTCCACCGGTCTGCTGGTGGCCTTCAGTGGCGGCCTCGACTCCACCCTGCTGCTGGTGCTGGCGGCGCAGTATGCCCGCGAGCACAGCCTGCCGCTTCGCGCCCTGCACGTGCACCACGGCCTCAGTCCCCATGCCGATGAGTGGGTCGCTCATTGTGAAGCTGTGTGTCAGCAATTGGCGGTGGAGCTGCTGGTCGAGCGGGTGACTCTGGCCCGTGGCAATGGCGAGAGTCTGGAGGCGCAGGCCCGCACCGCCCGTTACCAGCGGTTGACCGCCCGGATGCGGGAGGGGGAGTGGCTGCTCACCGCCCACCATCAGGACGATCAGCTGGAGACCCTGCTGCTGGCCCTCAAGCGCGGCGCTGGTCTGCGTGGACTGGCGGGGATCCTGCCAAGCCAGCCCTTTGCCGGTGGCCTGTTGCTGCGTCCGCTGCTCGATATGAGTCGCGCCGAGCTGGCCGAGGCGGCGGCGAGCCTCCCCTTTGGCTGGGTGGAGGATGAGAGCAATCAGGATGTGAGCTATGACCGCAACTTTTTACGCCAGACGCTTATCCCCCAGCTCAAGGCGCGTTGGCCCGCCATGGCCCAGACCGCGGCGCGCAGCATGGCCCTGTGCGCCGAGCAGGAGGCGCTGCTGGACGAACTGGCAGAGAGTGACTGGCAGCTGGCGGGCGAGGAGGAGGCGCTCCATATCGGCCCGCTGCACGCCCTTTCACCCACCCGGCGCAACAACCTGCTGCGCTACTGGATCCGCCGTCAGGGGGGGGAGATGCCATCCCGTGAGCAGCTTGCCCGGCTCTGGCAGGAGGTAGCGCTGGCGCGCGGCGATGCCAATCCCCAGCTCAACTGGGGGCGCCAGAGCTGCCGCCGTTTTCAGGAGCGACTCTATCTGGTGAGCCCTGATCTGCAACCTTGCCATCAGGTGTTGCCGGTCACAGTGGGTGAGCCGCTGACCCTGCCGGACGGGTTGGGTGAGCTGGTGGTACGCATGGCGGAGCACGGCGAGGATCTGCTGCGTTCCCCCCGAGCGGATGAGCCTCTCTCGGTGCGTTTTCAGGTGGCGCCCGGGATCCCCCTCAAACCGGTGGGGCGAAGCGGCAGTCGGCGGATGAAGAAGCTGCTGCAGGAGTATGGCGTGCCTTCGTGGCAGCGAGGGCGCATTCCCATCCTCTACTATGGCGAGCAGGTGGCGGCGGTGGTGGGGCTCTTTGTCTGCGACGGTTATATGGCACAGAGTGCCGGGCTGGTTTGCCACTGGCAGGGAAACGGTGCCGCCCCCATCCTGCCCGAGCAGGATCTTGCCTGAGGTGATCTCGGTGTGAGGGAGGCTTAGCCCAAAAAAAGAAGCTCCGGTCACATGGCGCGCATGTGCCGGAGCAAAGAAGAGTTCGGGATTATTCGTTAGGGCTGGCCTTGCCTGCTTTCTTGCGGGCGTAGAGGTGACTGTCGGCCGCCTCGTAGAGGCTCGGCACATCGACCCCGGATTGCCAGCTGGCGGCGCCAAGGCTGCATCCGACCGAGAAGGTGCTGAGCTCCTTGTTGGTCATCAGCATGTGCTGCAGTCGCAGCCAGACCGGGCGCCACGCCTCGGGTTCGGCCGGTTGCAGCAGCAGGGCAAATTCATCTCCCCCGAGCCGGAAGGCTTGATCCGTGCTGCGAATGCACCCCTTGAGCAGCTGGGCGAAGCGACTCAGCACCAGATCCCCCACCGGATGACCCCAGGTATCATTGATCTGCTTGAAGCGATCGAGATCCAGCAGCACCAGCACCAGACCGTGGGGCTCGCGGCTGTGCTGTTCGATGGCGCGACCGATGGCCTCGTCAAAGTAGGAGCGGTTGCCAAGGCCGGTCAGGTGATCGAGCCGGACCAGCTGATCCAGTTTTTCCAGCCGCAGATAGAGGGGCAGCAGCAGGCAGAGCAGCTGATGGTATTGCATCAGTACCCGTTGCTGGCTGCCGCTCAGCGGATGTTCCAGCTCGTAGTAGAGCTGGCCGAGCAGCTGGCCGTGCTGGCCGCGCAGTTCGAACGGATAGTTGTGCAGGTTGAGGGTGGCCAGCGGCGGGTGCTGGATCAGCACATGGGGCTGGCCACAATCGAGGTAGAGACTGTGGATCCTGACAATTCTTGCCGCACGATCGGCAAAAGTTGTCAGCAGACCGCCGAGATCGCTCTGCCCCAACAACTGCTCGAGCAACTGGTTGCGTTCAACGCTGGGCAACGGCGTGAGCCGCTCCATCTGGCGAACCCACTGCTCGATGCCATGGCTAAAGCCATTAAGTGACGACGTATTTTCCATGGTCTTCCACCTGTAACACCTGACTACTGTCTCCTACCTGCAATTGGCATGCCCAATATATCTTTCCTGCCCGCCAGATCGGCTGACTAAGCTTAAGTCGATAAAAGGAGAGGAAAATTTGTACACCGACCTGTTGATCCTGCTGTTCGCCGCCGTCCTGCTGGTGGCAACTTTCCGGCGCCTCGGCTTGCCGGTCATCCTTGCCTACCTGATTGCCGGCGTCTTGCTCGGCCCCCACGGGCTGGCGGTGATCACCGGTCAGTCGATCATGCAGACCATTGCCGAGCTCGGGATCGTCTTTCTGATGTTTTCGCTGGGGCTGGAGTTTTCCCTGCCGAAATTACTGGCGATGCGCCGGTTGGTACTGGGGGTAGGGATGTTGCAGGTGCTGCTCACGTCACTGCTCTTTTTCGCCATCGGCTGGTGGTGGGGGCTGGGTCTGGCCCAGTCGCTGGTGGTGGCGGGGACGTTGGCGCTCTCCTCCACGGCTGTGGTGATCAAGCAGCTCGGCGAGCAGAAGCAGCTCCATACCCGCCGCGCCCAGCTGGGGGTGAGCGTGCTGCTGTTTCAGGATCTGGCGGTGGTGCCCCTGCTGGTGATGATCCCGATCCTCGCCCAGCCGGAAGTGCAGGGGAGTGCGCTGGCCGCCGAGATCGCCTGGGCCACCCTCAAGGGGCTGTTTGCTCTATTCACCCTGTTGGCGGTGGGCAAGTGGTTGCTGCCGTTGTTGTTTCACGAGGTGGCGCGAGCCCGCTCCGACGAGTTGTTCGTGCTGAGTGCCCTGCTGGTGGCGCTGCTGGCTGCCTACATGACCCATTCGCTGGGGCTGTCGATGGCGCTGGGGGCGTTTCTGGCGGGGATGATGCTGGGGGAGTCCCACTACCGTCATCAGCTGGAGGTGGACATCAAGCCCTTTCGCGACGTGCTGATGGGGCTCTTCTTTATCACCATCGGCATGGCCATGGAGTGGGAACTGGTGGCGCGGGCTTGGTGGCAGGTGCTGATCTGCGTGGTGTTGCTGGTGCTGTGCAAATCCCTGCTGGTGCTGCTGGCCGGGCGGCTGATGGGGGAGCGAAAGCGCGACAGCATGGCCGCCGGCATCATGCTCAGTCAGGTGGGGGAGTTTGGCTTCGTGTTGCTGGCACTGGCGCTGCACCACGGCTTGCTGGATCAGCAACTGGTCTCCCTGCTGATCGGCATCGGCATCATCTCCATCGCCATGACCCCCTGGCTGGTGACTCAGGCCCATTCGCTGGCCCGCAGCCTCACCGATCCGGCGCTGCTGACTCGCTCCGAGGTGGCACAGTCGGGCCTGAGCAAAAACCAGCATGTCATCATCGCCGGCTTTGGCCGGGCGGGGCAGACCTGTGCCCGCTTTCTCAAGATCGAGGAGATCCCCTTTCTGGCCCTAGACCTCGACCCCGAGCGGGTGAGCGAGGCCAAGCTGGCGGGGGAGCAGGTAGCCTTCGGCGATGCCAGCCGCCGCGATATTCTGCTGGCCGCCGGGTTGTTGCGCGCGCGGCTGGTGATCATCACCTTCGATGATCGCAAACGGGTGGAGGCGATGCTGGCACTGATCCGCGAACTGGCGGGGGATCTCAAGGTGCTGGTGCGCACCCGGGATGACAGTTTTCTGGAGCAGTACAAGCAGGCGGGGGCGTTTGAGGTGATCCCCGAATCCCAGGAGGGGGCCCTGATGCTGGTCTCCCACCTGCTGCTCAATTGCGATATCCCCATCGGTCGGGTGATCCGCCGGATGGAGCTGGAGCGCAGCAGCCAGTATCGCTTTCTGCACGGCTTCTACTGGGGGGATCAGAGCGCCAGCAATCTGGAGGCAGATCAGCTGCTTGAACGCCTCCATCCTCTGTTGCTGCACGATCAGGCGTGGGCGGTAGGTCGTGAAGTGCGCGAGTTGCCGCTCGATGAGGTGCGGATCAAGGAGGTGCAGCGTGGCGATCAAAGTCTGGAACCCAGACCCGAGCTGGTGCTGGCGGCCGGTGACCGGCTGATCCTGTTTGGTACCGTGGTGGCGATGGAGCAGGCGGAGCAGCGTTTGCTGGAGGGGCGCTGAGTCCCCTTGCACTCATCGGCCGCCTCCTTTACTCCCGCTCTTTTGGTAGCCCTTCGATATCGAGGAAGGCGACGACCCGCTCCCGCTCCCTCAGGGTGTCCTGATAGCCCAGCTTGATCAGCTGCTGACAATAACCCGGATAGAACATCAAAAAGCTGGCCAGACTGCTGGTCTCATCCCCCTTCACACCCAGCACCCGCAACAGGCGGCGCAACTTTAGCGGCAGTTTGCGCAGGTAGGCCAGTGCGATGGTGTCGAGATCCTGACTCGGTTTCAGCACGCAGGTCTCCACCCGCTTCAGCTTGAGGCGATTGCGCTCCCGCTCAGGGATAAGATCCAGAGTCTGGTTGATGCGCCACAGCCGCTCCAGATCGGAGTTGAGGGTGTCGGTAAAGACCGTATCGAGCAGATGGCTGGCAATATTGGAGCTGGTGAGATGGCCGTGATGATGGGTCGGTGCCGAGTGGGCTGGCGGATCCAGGGTGATCAGCAGGATCCGCTCCGCCCCCAGATGGATGGCGGGGCTGAGCGGGCTCAACTGGTGGATGGAACCGTCGCCGTAGAACTTCTCGCCGATCCGGGTGGCCGGAAAGACGAAGGGCAACGCCGAGGAGGCGAGCAGATGCTCAGATGTAAGCACGGTGCGTACCCCGCGCCGTCTGGCCCGCTCCCAAGGATGGTGGTCGGCCCGCCCCTGAAAGAAGGTGGTGGAGAGACCGTCATCGTAATCCGATGCCGTGATGGCCAGCGCCTCCAGACTGCCGTAGAGGATGTTGTCATCGATGCGGTGATAGTCGATGAGTTGATCCAGCAGGCGGTGCAGCGGCGCGTTGTCAAAGAGGTGAAAGGCGTGGTTGGTGTGGGGATTGATCAGCCCTGCCGACCCTTCGTACATCAACCGCCACAGCAGGCGCCCCGGGTGAAAATCGAAGATGTGGTGAGTCTCGAAACGGCGCCAGACCCACTCCAGCTTGCGCACCCCCAGATGGAAGCAGGAGGCGTAGCAGGCGAGCGCGGTGACATTGATAGCCCCCGCCGAGGTGCCGCAAAGGATGGGAAAAGGGATGCCGAGATTGCGCGGGTAGAGCTCCGCAATCGCCTTGAGGGCGCCGACCTGATAGGCGGCGCGAGCACCGCCACCGGTGAGCAACAACGCTGTATTGGGTCTGGCCATATGCTGGCGCCTTATCGTGTTCTGACAAGAATGTTCCCACTGACAAGTTAACTATAAGGCGCTGTATCAAATATAAAAACGGGCGCTCGCCCGTTTTTTTCATGGCCCCGTGTCAAAGGGCGCGGTGAGGATTTTCCGGCCGCGCCAGCTGATCGAAGGCGGCGAATACCGGGGCGCTGGCGAGGATGCGACCGTGGCCCAGACCCCGGGTGCTCACCAGCCGGGTATGACCATCCTGACTGGCCCGCAAGGAATCGCCGTGCGGGGCAAATCTGTCCTCCTCGTCGTGCACGATCATCGCCGCGCCGCTGCGACTGGCGAGTCGGCCCAGCGGAACAACCGTGCTCAAGGGGTGCTGGTACTCCTGCTCAATCTCCTTGACCACCGCATCGAACAACCGGATGGAGTAGCCGGAGCGCGCCACCATGCCGTAGAGCTGGGGCACATAGTCGAGCACCGGCGAAATCAACAGCAGCGGCAGGGTATCGATACCCGCCTGACGGCTGGAGAGGGTGACGGCGCCTCCCATGCTGTGGGCGATGACCCCGTGCAGCGGGCATACTTCGCTGGCCAGCTTGGTCGCCAGTTCGTCGAAGGCGCGCACGAAGCGGGGCAGGTGGCCAGTGTTGCCTGCGCTCTGGCCGTGGGCCGGATGATCGTAGGCAATGGCGGTGAAACCTTGCGCGGCGATATGGCTCATCAGCGGATAGAACTGGCTGGCGCTGCCGGACCAGCCGTGCATCAGCAGCCACAGCGGCCCCTGACCGAGCCGATAGCTCATCAATACCCCTTCGCTGGTATGGACGGCCTGCTTCACCAGACCGGCAGGTTCGTGGCCATCCCGCTGATTGCGCTGGGGGGTGAGCAGCAACTTGCTGGCGGTGCGCTTGGCATGGGTGGGGGCGAGTCTGTGGTGTAACCGGGTGCCGATCCCCAGCAGCCATTTGCTCGGGCTGAAGCGGCTGGTGTTGAAGTAGATCTTGCTGCTCATGGTCATCCTGTGGTTTTTATGTGCGAACGGTCGTGCTTTTTTGTTGATTTTTAAAAATTAGTGTTGAACGGATGCCAAAACATCAGCGCCAGCTGCTCAGCAGAGCGTCCACCTCGGGCCAGAAGTGGCGGGCCGGATCCTGACACAGTTCGAGATCGTTGAACACCTGATCCGCCAGATAGAGGCCATAGAGGCGGTAAACGGCGCGCCAGGGATCCATCTCCCGTCGCCACTCGCCTGCGGCTTGACCCTGCACCACCTGACGGGCCAGATAGTCGAGCCAGAAGCGCACCAGTTGCCGGGCGGCTTGTTGTACAGGGCTCTCTTGCTCATGGCCATCCTGCACCGAGGTCCAGGCGTCGAGGAACATGCAGCGTCCGGCGAAGCAGTGGTTCCACGCCTGCCAGGCACGCAGCAGGGCGATCAGCTTGTCGTGCTGGCACTGGTGCTCCTGCTGACGTACCGGCTGGATCACCCGCAGCCGGAACACCTCGGCGGCGTACTCCAGCACGGCTATCTGCAGATTGTCGCGGGATTGAAAGTGGGCAAACAGGCCGCTTTTGGACATCTCGCAGGCACTGGCCAGCGAGCCGATGGTCAGGCTCTCCAGCCCTTGCTGGCTCGCCTGCTCAAAGGCAGTCTGCAAAATGGTTTCCCGGGTCAGGCGCCCCTTGCTCATCACACTCTCCTCGTTGGCGCTGGCAGCATAAAGTACGATCGTGCTAATTGTCGAGCAACAAATAGCCAGCATGGCTGGCTATTTCGTCTCGCGCGTGTCACTGCGCGCGGGGTTCAGCTCTCCTTGATATCGAGCTGTTGCAGGGCGATAACCGCCTGAGTTCGGTTCTTGACGCCCAGTTTTCTGAAGATGGCGGTGATATGGGCCTTGATGGTGGCCTCGGAGACGTTGAGCTCCCAGGCGATCTGTTTGTTCAGGCTGCCATCGCGCAGCATGATCAGCACCTTGTACTGCTGGGGGGTGAGGCTGGCCAGCTTGCTGGCGAAATCGGGGCCGTCTTCCGATTCAGGATGGAGCGAGATGCCTTCCGGCACCCAGTTATCCCCCCCGATCACCGTATTGAGGGCATTGACCAGCTCCTTCATCGGCACCGACTTGGGAATGAAGCCGAGCGCCCCGAGCCGCAGCACCTGCTGGATGATGGCCGCATCTTCCGAGGCGGAGACCACCACGATGGGCAGGTCGGGATACTGGCCGCGCAGGTGGGCCAGCCCCTCGAAGCCATTGGCTCCCGGCATCTTGAGATCGAGCAGCAACAGGTCAACTTCGGGGTGCTCGCCGAGCAGGCTGGTCAGGCTGTCGATGGAGTCCGCTTCCAGCAATTGAGCGTCGTTGATGGCCATGTGCACCGCTTGGTAAAGGGCGCCCCGAAACAGGGGGTGGTCATCTGCGATGACGATGGTAAATTGGCTGTCCATATTTCGGTTAATGGCTCACATTGTTGCTAACTGATTGTTTTGAAAAATCAAACTAGCATCGCTCACCAAGAGGGTCAAACCCGCCGGTGCGCAAATGTGAAGCGAACATCGGATGTTTTGCCATCAGGGCAGATCGGCCGGTCGCAGGCAACTCATGCAGGAGGCAACAGATGGGATCCTTGGTATTGGCGGTGGGCACCGGCTCCACCTGGGCGATGCGAGCGGCACTGGTGCTCGCCATGAGCGGGCTGACGTGGCAGGAGCAGGTGTTCGATCTGGAGGATGCCAAGTCGCTGGCGCGGCTCAAGCGGCTGGCACCGGCCGGTCTGGTGCCCTGGCTCGAACACGATGGCTTGCGGGTTCACGACTCGCTGGCCATCGCCGAATATGTTCACGAGCTCTGTCCCGACCGTCAGCTCTATCCGGTTTCGCTGGCCGAGCGGGCACTGGCTCGCAGCCTCTGCGCCGAGTTGCACGCGGGATTTCGGCAGATCCGTTCTCTGCTCCCATTCTTTCTTGGGGCGCCAACCCGTATCGATCCCCCGGTGGAGGCGGTCGGCGAGCTGGCCCGTTTGCAGGAGATCTGGTCGCAGGCGCAGGGCCCCTTCTACTTTGGCGAGGCGGGCATTGTCGATGCCTTCTATGCCGTGATGGCCTATCGACTGGCCAGCTACGGCATCCTGTTGCCCGGTCAGGCCGGAGCCTATCAGCAGGCGCTGCTGGCCTGGCCCCTGTGGCAAGAGATGTTGGTCAAGGCGCGCTTGCAGTGGCCGGTGGCAGCGCGCCAGTCACAGTGAACCGTGGCAAATAGATAAACGAGAGAGGGGAGCCAGTGGCTCCCCTCTCTGCTGCTGGTATATATGACCCAAGAGTTACTTCTGCCGGCCGGCAAAGACCACCACTACCTTGTCATCCCCCTTCTCCCGTACGAAGGCGTAGGGTGCATCCGAGAGTTTCTGGTGACTGCCTGCCGCAATGGCCGGATGGGCGGCGCGGAACTGGCCCAGTTGCTGCCAGTGCTTGACCAGCTCAGCCTTGTCTCCGCTGGCCAGCTCCTGCCAGTTCATGTCCGAGCGCAACGCCTGATCGAACACCCCGCCATCCTTGGCCAGCCCGCGGCCGGACTCGTCGCCGTAGTAGAGCTGGATGCCGCCCGGCAGCAGCATAAAGCTGTTGGCGACCCGGCGCTGTAGCGGCACATCCTGATAGTCGCCAAAGAACAGCTTGGTGTCGTGGGAGCTGATGTAGCTCAACACGTTGAACTCGGGATCCTGATTGATGCGGCTGGCGTAGCTGGCATAGGTAGGCTCGGCACTGGCCATGCACTGGGCCTGTGACAGGGCGAACTCGCGCTGATAGTCGAAGTTGATCAGGGAATCGAAGCCGTTCTGATACCAGAAATCCTTGGCTACCCCGTGATCCCACACCTCGCCCACCATGTAGAAGGGCAGATCGTCGAGGGCCTTGCCCGGGTTGGCAGCCTTCCACTCCTTGAGTGCTGCACTGCCCGCCTGCTTGAGCTTGGCCCACACTTCGGGCTCCAGATGTTTGACGGTGTCGGCGCGGAAGCCGTCGATGCCAAAGCGGCGCACCCAGTCGGTGTGCCAGGCGATCAGGTAGTCACTTACGGTGGCGTTGGGTAGCTCCTTGGCGAGGGTGTCTTTTTTCGCGGCCAGCAATGGCGGCAGCCCTACCGGTTTGGCCGATTCGGTCAGAAAGTCCGGCAGCCCCGCCACCGAGCCGGTGACATCGTCGGTGCCGGGCTGCGGGTAGCCGGGCAGACCGGCGCGTACCCAGTCACCACTCCACCACTTGTTCCACGCGGGTGATTGATAGTCGATGAACTGGTTGTAACCATGCCAGTTGAGGCCACCGTTCGGACGCCACTGGTTCCAGACGGTCGGCAGTTTGCCGCTGTTTTGGGTTAGCTCGGTGAGACCCAGATCCTGCAGATCGGCGAGGGTGGCGTAACCGGCGTGGTTCATCACCACGTCGAGGATGATCCGCATGCCGCGCTTGTGGGCCTCATCCACCAGGGTTTTCAGACTCTCTTCATCGCCGTAGTTGGGGTCAATCTTGGTGAAGTCGAGCGCCCAGTAGCCGTGGTAGGCGTAGAAAGGGAAGTTGCCCTGCTCGCCACCGCCGATAAAGCCGTGCACCTGCTCCACCATGGGGGTGATCCAGATGGCGTTCATGCCGAGGCTCTTGATGTAGTCGAGCTTCTCGGTCAGCCCCTTGAAGTCACCGCCGTGCCAGGTGGCCACCTCGTCCTGACCATCCTTCTGGCGGCCGAAGCTGTGGTCGTTGGCGGGGTCACCATTGTGGAAGCGATCGGTCAGCAGAAAATAGACGCTCGCCTGATCCCAGCTGAATAGTGCTGGCTTGGCTGCCTTGACCGGCTCGAGCAGCAGCAGGCCGCCGCTCTCTTTGCTCGGGGTCAGGGTCAGCTTGCCCTGTTTGACCACTGCCTCCTGTTTTGAGTAGGCATCCCTCAGTCGGGTGCCGTCGGGCCAGACCCCTTTCAGGGATACAGTGATAGGGCCGCCATCCCAGCTGATGCAGGGCTCTTGTGGTGGCTGGCGCTTGAACTCGCTCTTCTTGGTCGCCCGCAGCACCTTGAGGCTGGGGGTATCCGGGTTGAAGGTGAACTGATACTCCCCGGCCAGCATCACCCGCAGGGTAAAGCTCTGATCCTTGCTGCATTTGTCCATGGGCTGGGCGGTGCCGAAGGGGAGCGGCTTGTTCTCGCTCGGGCCAAAGCTGGTACCGCAACTGTTGTCTGCGTCGCTGATGCGGATCAGATGGCTCCCCTTGGCAAGGGGATGGGTCAGCTCCACCGTGCCCTTGTCCAGCGCGATCGGGGTCGCGACCGGTTGACCATCCACATAGAGGCGAACCTCGGGGGCGGCCATCGCCTGTTGGATGAACAGAGGGGCGGCCAGCAGGGCAAGCCAGAGAGGGGATAAGTGATGAGCACGACGCATAAGCCATTCCTTGAGCAGGGCAGTTCGGACAAGGGCTCATTCTAGGAGCAGCAAAGCGCGCCTTGGATCGGCAAAATGCCGATTTGTGACATCAGTTCAAATGGTTACGTTTTCAAGCCGAGGAAAGTGTGACGGAGAGGAGAGGGACGCTCTGTCGATAAAAATAGCGGCCATAAAAAAATGCCGGTCAGGTGACCGGCATTTTGTGTGTCAGGCATCGTCGTCACATCAGACGGTGAAGAACTTGAAGTTGACGAAGGCCACCGCGATGAAGGAAGCCACCATGCCGCTGATGCAGAGCACCGCCGGGCGGATGGCTGGCCAGCGATGGGTCAGCAGAATGATGGCCAGCAGGGTCGGGTAGAGCCCGAACATGTAGCGTGGCATGGCGTTGAGGCCGGTCATCAGCGGGATGGTGCAGCAGATGAACATCAGGGTCGCTTCCGCCCAGCGCTTCTGGCTGAACAGGTAACCGTTCAGGCACCAGCCGAAGATCACCATGATGGAGAGGTAAGCCTTGCGGCCGCCCAGCTCGAAACCGCTCAGCCACCAGTCCAGCGGGCTGTCCATGTAGCGACCCCACGCCACCTGAATGTGCTTGAAGGCAAAGGCATCGCCGGTCAGATGATAGAGGTAGACCATGTAGGCGAACAGGCCAAACGGGATCATCCAGAGGGTGAACACCACCTTGAAGGCGCGCTCGGTAAAGCGGAAAAATTCCCGCCAGCCGTAAGCTTGCAGCGCCAGGATCAGCACCGGGAAGACCATCATCACCCCCAGGTTGCGGGTGGCGGAGATACAGACCCCCAGCACGGCCACCATCAGCCACTGCTCCCGATAGGCGAACAGGAACATCCCCAGCATCAGCGCCATAAAGGTCGACTCGGTATAGCCGGAGACGAAGTAGGCGGAGAAGGGGGAGAAGGCGAGCAGCCAGACGCCGAAGCGGGCGGTATCGTCCCCCAGCTTGAGCTGACGCAACACCAGCAGCATCAGCGGCAGGCTGGCGAAGAAGGAGATATTGGTAACAATGATGAGGCCGATCAGGCTCTCGACATTGAACAGGTTGGAGATGGCACCGGAGACCATCGGATAGAGCGGCATAAAGGCCCAGTTGGCCGCATTGCCCTTGCTCAGCCAGCGCGGGTAGAGATCGTAGCCATTTTCGATGATGCGCTGGAACCAGACGCAGTCGAACTGACAATAGGCCTGCAGCGGGCCGATGTCGGGGGAGCCATAGAGCTGGACACCGAAGTAGCCCATGCCATACAGCGCCACCCGGCTCAGCATGAAGGCGGCGATGATCATCAGCCAGTCACGACCGCTGATGCGCAGTGACGGGCGATACGGGAGTGCAGCCCCGGTTAGCGGGGCAGTATTGGTCATATCATTCATCAGGCAAAAACCCAGACGCGAGAGAGAACGTAAGTGAGGACGGTAACGGTCAGGGTGGCGATGACCACCGGCAGCAGACCGGAGAGCCCCGCAAACAGCAGGCCGCTCAGGATCAGGTTACGCACCGCCAGCGAGAAGAGGGCGACCAGCAGAAACTTGCTGGCGGCTCCCTGCTTCTGGAAGGTAATGTAGCGGTGACCAAAGAAGGAGAACCAGAACGCGATGGCAAAAGCCAGCGTGGTAACCAGGTGCTCCGAGATGGTGGGCCAGGTATGAAACAGTGCGATGGAGGTGCCAAGGTCGACGAGAGTAGCCCCCCCGCCGACAAAACCGAAACGTACCAGCCGCCAGAATTCCTCGCGGGAGATCATTGAGGCGCCTGCTCCTGCTGCTCTTGCGGGTTGCTCTCAGCGCTCTGCGGTTTGCCCGCATCCTGCTTGGCATACTGGCCATAGACCCCTTCAATGAGGTAGACCGGGCGCTGTTTCACTTCCACGAACATGCGGCCGATGTACTCGCCGATGATGCCGAGTGACAACAGCTGGATACCGCCGAGGAACAGCACCACGGACATCAGGGAGGCGTAACCGGGCACGTCGATGCCGAAGAAGATCACCTGGGTGATGATTTTCAGGATATAGAGGAAGGCCACCAGCGAGACGCTGACACCCACATAGCTCCAGACCCGCAGCGGCCAGCTGGAGAAGCTGAGCAGACCGTCGAGGGCGAAGTTCCACAGTTTCCAGTAGTTGAACTTGGTTTCACCGGCGTGACGGGCCGGGCGCTCGTAGGGGACGCCAACGGCACGGAAACCGGCCCAGGCAAACAGCCCCTTCATGAAGCGGTTGCGCTCCGGCAGCAGCTTGATCGCCTCGACCACGCGACGGTCGATCAGGCGGAAGTCACCGGCGTTCTCCGGCAGCTTGGTGCTGGTGGAGAGGGCGTTGAAGAAGCGGTAGAAGCCACCGGCAGTCAGGCGCTTCATCGGGGTATCGGCGCTGCGATCGACGCGGATGCCGTAGACGGTGTCATAGTCACCGGTCTGCCACAGTTTGACGAACTCCAGGATCAGGGCGGGCGGGTCTTGCAGATCCACGTCCATCGGCACGATGGCATCCCCTTTGGCCTGATGCAGACCGGCGGTCAGGGCCGCTTCTTTACCGAAGTTGCGTGCCAGGTTGACCAGGGTCACGCGCGGGTCACGGGCGATGGCCTGCTCGACCACTTCACGGGTGCGGTCACGGCTGCCATCGTTGACGAATACAATTTCAAGCTGGTCTTTCAGCGGGGCCAGTTCGTTGTCTATCGCGTTGATGAAGGCATCGATGCTCTCTTCCTCGTTGTAAACGGGAACGACCAGAGAGAGTCGAAAATCTGGATGCGACATAAGAACGTCCTTATTTGGGATAGTTGTTTTTATAAAATGGTATTCGGGGCAAGGATCACTGGGCTACGGTCAAACGTACCGACTGCACATTGATGGGAGTTGGTGCCGAGAGCGCCAGAAAATTGGGGCGCTTGGGATCTGCCGTGAGCGAGTCACCGGGCAGATTGAGGCGGATTTCGTTGATGCCCGCTTTGGCCAGTTTCACAGTGGTAGTGAAGTCGTGACCCAGCGCTACTTTCAACAGGGCGCCGGCTTCCGGGCTGTTGATGCGGGCCTGTACGGTAAGCTGATCCGGATTGGCCGCCTGCTTGGGCAGCACAAAGTAGAGACCGCCCTGACCGCTGAGCAGGGTACCTTCATCGCTCGGCTTCTTGGCCCAGCCTTCGCTGGAGAGGAAGCGGCTCGGCTTGGTCAGATTGAGCTCGTTACCCGGCTGATAGGTCATGCTGGAGTTGTGTTCCCAGAAGCGGGTTTTGCCTTCCAGATAATAGAGTTTGTAGGCCAGGCTCACGTTGGGGTGAGCAGCCAGATAGAGGGTGTAAAGATAAAAACCGCTTAACGCCAGAATGGCAGTCAAAAAACCGAACTTTTTGTACGTCATATCACTCTCTATGCCTGACAGAATGGGTAGGCCGATGTCGCGCATATGCTAATCCAATTGCAAAAAAAGCATAGTGGATCACAAAAAAATATTTGGTCACATATTAACCCCTTTTTACCCCTGTTCCAAACGTTGCTGTTTCCCGGTTAAACAGGCCTGGCGGGGCACAGGTTGCCAGTGGCGCTCCGGCAGGGCATTTGGCAAATAGAAGCGCTTTGCTGCGTCATTTTCTAGCGGATGCGATAGTCATCTGGCCTCTATCGCCATTTTGCAGGGGGCGATTTATGATGACTCACTTATTCGTCAAGGATGACATATGAAGTGGATCTCTTGCTGTCTGCTGCTTGGATTATGGGCGCCAATGGCATTGGCCAGGGCCCTGTGTCCCGAGCCTATACAGGTCGGTTACGATAACTGGCCCCCCTACCATTATTACGAAGCCGACTCACCGCAAGAGGTGCGCGGTTATGCCGCCGAGGTGCTGACGGCTGTGCTCACTTCCATGCACTGCAAGGTCAACTATGTGGAGCTGCCCTGGAAGCGGGTACTGCACGAGATGGAGCATGGCGAGATAGACATGGCGATGGAGGCGAATATCAATGATGAGCGCGCTCGTTATGCCTGGTTTTCCGACTCCTACAATCCGGGTCGCACCTTGCTGTGGGTCCGCAAGGGCAGCCACTATCCCGAACAGGATCTGACGAGCTGGCTGGCCAGTGGTTACTCCCTCGGCGTTACCAAAGAGTACTTCTATGGTGATGAAGTGATGTCGCTGCTCGCTCGCTATGCCAAACAGGTGAGTGCGGTGAGCGACCAGCAAAATTATGAGAAGCTGGCCCGCGGGCGGATCGACGGTTTTCTCGGTGACATGCTGGCTACCCCCAGCGCCCTCAACAAGGAGGGGATGAGCGGTCTGTTCACCAGCCACCCCATGGTGGTATCTGAATCGCCAAGCTTCTTTATGTTGGGCAAGCGCAGCTTTTCGCCGCAGTTCTTGCAACAATTCAATCAGGCGTTGGCGCGGTTCAAGGAGACAGATGCGTATGACATTATCTGGCAGCGTTATGCCCCCGGGCGCTAGCAAAGTATTGGCCGTTCACGCATCATGAGCGGCCTGAGCATCGGGTCTGCTTGTCAGGCCCGACAGAGTGAACAAACCGTTTTGAGGTACCCATGGGGATGAAGTATTGGCTGGCCCTTGCCAATCTGGTGTGGCTGGGATGTTTGCCCGCTGGCGCGGTACATGCGACCGAAGCACAAGTCGTGGTGGCGGCCAGTGAAACCGGACACGACTGGTATCAGGGCAGTCAGGCCGAACAGGCCCGTGTCGAGCTGGAGCAGCAGTTGCAAGAGGCTGTGCTAGCCCAGCTGCACCCCGATTTTTTCACGCTGTGGAAGCGTCTGCAGGCCGCCCCTGCAGACAAGCGTGGTGCCATATATGACGACATTTTTACCAAGCTGAGTCGTTTCCAGCACGCCTGGCGGGGGATGGATCTGGTCTCGCGCGAGCAGATGAAGACCCTCAAGCTCGATTTGAACCGCCCTGTGGTGACCCAGCCCAGCGATGATGACCTACTCACCCAGGTGAAATCCCTGCGCCCTCAGGTGGCGGAATACGAGGCGGTGCGGGCCAAAGTGCACAAACTGCTGGCAATGCCGATGGCCAGCAAGTGGCCGACCCTCGATATGCCGACCCTGCGTGCCGGAGAGAGCTCCGCCGAGCTCGGCCAAATCCGCGCCATGCTCAACGAGCTGGGCGACAGCGCCCCGAGCCATGGTGATCAGATTTACGATGGTGATACCGAGCAGGCCATCAAACAGTTCCAGCGTCGTCACGGTCTCACCGCGGACGGCATTATCGGTCGTCAGACCCGCTCCTGGCTCAATACCGGCCCGCAAGTGCGCGCCAGCCTGCTGCTGCGCAACCTGTGGCGTCGCGATCTGGTGGATCAGCTCGCCGGTGGCCGCTACGTGCTGGTCAATATTCCCGACTACCGTCTGAGCGTGGTGGAGTCCGGCAACGAGGTGTTTACCAGCCGGGTCATCGTCGGCAAGGAGCAGCGGGCCACCCCCATTCTGGCCAGCGAAATTCGCTCCATCGTGCTCAACCCCTCCTGGCATGTGCCGCGCTCGATCCTGAGCAAGGACATCCTGCCCAAGCTGGGTCGGGATCCCGCGTACCTGAGTCGCGAGCAGTTCGAGGTGATCGACAGCGAGGGTAATCCGGTCCAGTTCACCGAAGAGGGGTGGCATCAGGCGCTGGCCGCCGGTTTCCCCTATCGCCTGCGGCAAAAGCCGGGTGATCACAATGCCCTGGGGCGCTACAAGTTCTACCTGCCCAACAATGACGCCATCTATCTGCACTCCACCCCGCGCAAGGCGCTGTTCGAGCAGGGGGCGCGCGCCTTCAGTTCGGGCTGCATCAGGGTGGAACATGCGGACGATCTAGCCGAACTGTTGCTGGCAGATTCCCGCTATCAGCCGGACAAGGTGGCCAATATCCTCAAGGAGAGCCAGACCAAATGGTTGCCGCTCACCACGCCGATCCCGGTCTTTACCGTCTACTGGAGCAGCTGGATCGACGAAAATGGTCGCCAGCAACTGCGTAACGACATCTACGGATTTGATCGGGTCAGCTTCCAGAGCCGCCTGCTGTGATCCCTGCCACAGAGTGAAAAGCCCGGCCTGTGCCGGGCTTTTCTATGGGCGATTGAGGTTTGACAGGGCCCCCCGCCGGAGGGTAGTTTCAAGCGCCTGTATCACATTCAATCAGTGATCTTATTCAACTATTTTCGCTTGAATCTGCGATGGACGAACCCCTTATGCTGGAACAAGAGATAAGTCGACGTCGCCTGTTGCTGGGAGCCGGTTGCCTGCTGGGCAGCTCGCTGATCTCCTTCCCTGCTCTGGCCAGCCGCAGTACCACCGGGCGTGAACTCAGTTTCTTCAATCTCAATACTGGCGAGCGGGTGCGCGCCAGCTATTGGGAAAACGGTCACTATCTGAGCGACGGGTTGGCCGAGCTCAACCACATCTTCCGCGATTACCGGCGCAACGAAGTGTTCAACATCGACAAGAAGCTGTTTGATCAGCTGTTTCTGTTGCAGCACAAGCTGGGTCGGCGCAGCGAAATTCAGCTGATCTCCGGCTATCGCGCCCCGGCCACAAATCGCCAAAAGCACCACAAGAGCCGCGGCGTGGCCAAGCACAGCTACCACACCCTGGGGCAGGCGGTGGATGTGCGGATCCCCGGCGTACAGCTGGCCCATCTGCGCAAGGCGGCGCTCCAGCTCAAGGTGGGGGGGGTCGGTTACTATCCCCGTGATAACTTCGTTCACCTCGATACCGGCCCGGTGCGCAGCTGGTAAAGGGGTTGGCAAACTGCCAAGCTCTTCCCACCAGAGAGGAGATAGCGATGAAAAAGATAGTGATTGGCGGCCTGATCGCCCTGTTGTTGACCGGTTGCAGCAAGCTCAACCGTGAAAATTACGACCAGTTGAAGATGGGGATGAGTTACGCCGAGGCCAGCACCATTCTGGGCAAGGCGGAGCGTTGTGATGATGCCTTGGGCACTACCAGCTGCCTCTGGGGCGGGGAAGGGAAGAACATCAAGATCCGCTTTATCGCCGACAAGGCGACCTTCTTCAGCTCGGAAGGGATTAACTGAGTCGCAGACCGTCCATGAAAAAAGCGCCGCTCGGGCGCTTTTTTGTTGCTCGCAATCCAACCCGCCTCGCCAGAAGCTGGCGTACTCAGTGGGTCGCGTACTGGTAGTTGAAGGTGGGCAGACCCCACTTGAAGCGTACCGCCAGCAGCCGCAGTACAAAGCCGATCCCGATGGAACCGAACGCGGCCCAGTTGGTCGGCAAGCCCTGATCCAGCGCCAGACAGTAGAGGGCTGCGGTGATCAGCGAAATGGCTGCATAGAGCTCGCGACGAAATACCAGTGGAATGCGCTGGCAGAGCAGATCCCGCAGCACCCCGCCAAAGACCCCGGTCACTACCGCCATGATGCAGGCAATACCGGCGCCGTGGCCCATATCCAGCGCTCGGGCCGCACCGAAGATGGAGAAGACCACCAGTCCCAGGGCATCGAGGGCCATGAACAGCTTGCCGAGGTAGCGCATCAGGGGGGCGGAGACCACACCCGCCATCGCAGCTGCCGCAACCAGCAGCACATATTCCGGATGTTCAATCCAGAGCAGCGGATAGTGGCCGAGCAGCACATCGCGGATGGTGCCACCACCGATGGCCGTCGCCGAGGCGATGATCACCACACCAAACAGATCCATCCGTCGCCGACCCGCGGCCAGCGCGCCGGTCATCCCTTCGGCCACCAGGCCAACCAAGAAGAGTGCATGTAACATGAGATATCCCAGGGAACGAGAAAGGCGAGAATCCTACCAACTCGTGTTATACGGGACAAGCTATCGAATGCATGCATTAATTTAATTCATGCTAAATGCGAAAAAGGCACCGTTTCGGGTGCCTTTTTCTAATCAATGTTCAAGGGTTAGCGCCCCAACTGCTCTTGCCGGTAGTGATCGACCCACATGGCGGTGGCACCACAGATGGCGACTGGCATCACGAAGAGGTTCACCACCGGAATGGCGGAGAAGAGGGTCACCAGAGCGCCGAAGCTGAGGCACTTGCCGCGGCGCTGCTTCAAGGCATCGCGCATGGTGATGAAGTCGATCTTGTGGTTGTCGAAGGGATAATCCACATACTGGATCGCCATCATCCAGGCGCTGAACAGGAACCAGAGCACCGGCGCCAGGGTCTGGCCCACCACAGGGATCAGGAACAGGATCAGGCAGCCGATGGCCTTGGGCAGGTAATACTTCAGCTTGGTCCATTCGCGGCCGAAGGTGCGTGGCACATCCTTGACGATATCCAGCATGCCGCTGTCATTGGCGGGCTGACCGGTGAGGATCTGCTCCACCTTCTCCGCCAGCAGGCCGTTGAAGGGGGCGGCTACCCAGTTGGCAACCGAGCTGAAGATAAAGGAGAAGACCACCAGTATGGTGATGAGGGCGATGGGCCACAGCAGGTAGTCCAGCCAGTCGAGCCAGGCGGGGATCTGCTGATGGAGCCATGCGAACAGGCCGTCCAGTTGCAGCAACAGGGCATAGAAGGCCCCGGCAAACAGCACGAAGTTGACCAGCAGGGGGATCAGCACAAAGGTGCGGATGCCCGGTTGGCGAATAAGGGAAAAACCGCGCAGAAAGTAGTCTGCACCGCTGATTGAATCTTTGACCATATGGGGTGATTGGCTCATGTGAGCTCCATCTATGCATGGGAGAACTGCCAGCATATTACAAACAAGCCTTTGATTTGGTAAAGTCGCCGACTATTCCTTATTTCGTGCCGTGGCGACCAAAAATCGGGCATGAATGGGGATGATGCCTGCATATTACAAACAAAGCCGGGTCTGGATTTGGTAAAGTCACCTGCCCGCATCCTCTTTATTTAGCCACTGATACAGGTCGCCATGCGTCTGAAACTGATCAAACTCGCCGGCTTCAAGTCGTTCGTCGAGCCGACCCGCATCGAACTGTCGGCAGACATGACCGCCGTGGTGGGCCCTAACGGCTGTGGCAAATCCAACGTCATCGACGCGGTGCGCTGGGTGCTGGGGGAGAGTTCCGCTCGCCATCTGCGCGGTGAGAACATGACCGATGTCATCTTCAACGGCTCTATCAATCGCAGTGCGCACGGGCGCGCCTCGGTCGAGCTGGTGTTCGACAATCCCCACAACCGGGTGCCCGGCGAGTTCGGTCGCTTTACCGAGATCTCGGTGCGCCGCGAAGTGCTGCGCGACGGCTCCAACCACTATCAGATCAACGGCCAGAAGTGCCGCCGCAAGGATGTGACCGACCTCTTCCTCGGCACCGGTCTTGGCCCCCGCAGCTACGCCATCATCGAACAGGGCACCGTCAGCCGACTGGTGGAGTCGCGTCCGGCCGATCTCAAGCTCTTTATGGAAGAGGCCGCCGGGGTCTCCCGCTACAAGGAGCGGCGCCGCGAGACCGAGCAGCGCATTCGCCACACTCAGGAAAATCTGGAGCGCCTCGGTGATATTCGTGGCGAGCTGGGTTCGCGCCTTGACCACCTCAAAGCCCAGGCCGAAACGGCCGAGCGCTACAAACAGCTCAAGAGTCGTTCGCGCGCAGCTCGCGCCGAGCTGATTGGCTCCGAGTTGTGGGCGCTGGAGACGCGCCTTGGCGATGCCAAAACCGAACTGGCGCAGGCCGAGCAGGCGCTGGCGGCGCTCGATGCAAAGCGCACCGCCGATGAGGGGCACCACGTCACCCTGTCGGTCGCCAGACAAGAGGCGCAAGCCGAGCAGGCGAGCCGTCAGCAACAGATTTTTCTCGGCGGGCAGGCCATCGCCCGTCTCGAGCAACAGCAACTGCACCAGAGTGAACTGGGGCGCGACTGGCAGGCCCGTGCAGAGGCGCTGGGCGAGCGGATCGCCACTCGCAAGGCGCAGCTGGCCAGCCAGCAGGATCAACTGACCGAAGGGGTATTGCGCGCCGAGCAGGAGAGCGCTCGGCTGGAGCAGTGTGAGCAGTTGCTCGCTGAGCAGCAGGAGGCCCGTCAGCACGCCAGCGAGCAGCTGGAGCAGGCCCGCCTGCGCCAGCAGCAGTGGCAACAACAGTTGGCCGGGTTGCAGGGCCAGCTGAACCAGACCCGTACCCGGTTGGGTGGCCTGCAGGAGCTGCAAGCCAAGACCCGGCTGGCCCGCCTCAAACTGGAAGATGAACGCGCGGGCCCCCTCGGCGCTGAGGCCGATGACCTGCAACCGGCCCTCGATGCCCTGAGTGGTGAGCTGGAGCTGACGCGGGCGGCCAATGGCGAGCTGACCGAGCAGCTGGCACAGGCGGTCGACGCCCATGAACAACTCAAGCAGCAGCATGGCCAGCAGTTGAGCCTGCAACGGGAGCTGGAGGCGCGGCTGGCGACCCTGGATCAGATCCTCGGGGAGCAGATGGAGGGTGCAACCCTGGCCGACCGGTTGCAGGTTGCCCCCGAGTGGGCACCGGCGCTCGACAAGGTGCTGGGTCGCTGGCTCACCGCAATGCCGGCGGACGAGTGCAATCTGGCGCAAGAGGGGCTCTGGATTGGCCCGGCGCAACCGGCGGTTGCCGGTACGCTGGCGGCGCAACTGGGCGGCGAGCACATTCCCGCCTTCCTCAACGCCATCTGGCTGGTGGAGAGCCGGGAGGCCGCATTGATCCGCCAGCCAAGCCTTGCGGCCGGTGAGTCGGTACTGACTCCTGCTGGCGACTGGCTGGGGCCAAACTGGGCCGATTTGGGACAGGGCGCGGCGCTCGGCACCATGGCGCTGCTGGGTGAGCGTGAGCGGTTGCATACCGAGCAGGAGAAGGTTGCCGCTGGGCTGGCACAGCTGAGCGAGCAACTTGTGGCTGCCGATGCCCGGCGTGCCCAGCTTGCCAGTGCGCAGGAGTTGTCGCAGCGAACCTTGCGCGAGCAAGAGCAGAAATGGCAACAACTGCGCGAAGCCTGGAGTCTGCAACAGGGTCAGCGGCAGGAGCGGTTGCAGCGGCTCGGTCAGCTCGGCGAAGAGCTGATCCGGCTCGATCAGGAGCAGGCCGAAGAGGCAGAGCGACTGGCCAGCGCCCGTGAACAACTGGAACTCGATGAGGCACTCCTTGCCGAGTTGCAGGTGCAGGGGGAGCCGCTGAAGCAAGGGTTGCAGCTCGCTCAGGAGCTGCTGACCCGCTGCGAGCGGGCGGTCGACGAGGCCCGTGCGCGCCGCGAGCAGCAACAAGCGGCCTGCCAGCGTTTGCAACTGGAGTTGGGCAATCTGCGCCAACTCATAACCCTGGGCGAAGAGGAGTTGGCGAGGCTTGGGCTGGAGCTGGCCGGGCTGAAAGGGCCGGATAGCGAGGCAGTGCCGGATCTGGCGCCCCTGCTGGCCGAGCAGCGCAATCTTGAGGCGCAGCAGCTCGCCTGCCATCAACGGCTTGCGGAGCTGGAGCGCCAGCTCGGTGAGCTGGAGCAGGCCAGAAGTGCCGATCACAAGCAGTTGGTGACGTTGCAAGAGAAGCTGGCAACCCTGCGTCTTGAGCGCGAACGCAACCTCACCCGTCGACAGGGGCTGCACGAGCAGTTTGAAGAGCTGGGGGTTCGACTGGTGGATCTCGATCAGGCGGTGTTGATCGCCGCTGATCGTGGCAAGCTGCGGCAGGAGATCCAGACTCTGGAGGCGCAAGTGGAGGCGCTCGGCGCCATCAACCTGGCGGCGCTGGAGGAGTACGAAGAGGCGAAAACCCGGGCAACCTATCTTGAAAATCAGTGCCAGGATCTCGAGCAAGCGCTGGAAACCTTGAGCCAAGCCATTAAAAGAATTGATAAAGAGACACAAATACGGTTCCGGGACACTTTCGATAAGGTCAACGAAGATTTAAAATCCCTGTTTCCGAAAGTGTTCGGTGGGGGCAGTGCCTGGCTTGAGCTTACCTCCGATGATCTTTTGGAGGCCGGAGTGAGCATCATGGCGAGACCTCCGGGTAAGAAGAATGCTACCATTGCCCTGCTTTCCGGGGGGGAGAAGGCGTTAACCGCGCTTGCGTTGGTTTTTGCCATCTTCAGACTCAACCCAGCACCTTTTTGTCTGCTGGATGAGGTGGATGCACCGCTCGATGAAGTGAACGTCGGTCGCTTCTGTTCTCTTGTCAAAGAGATGTCGAGCACAGTACAGTTCGTTTACATCAGTCATAATAAGGTCTCCATGGAGATGGCTGAGCAGCTGGTTGGCGTCACGATGCAAGAGCCCGGGGTTTCTCGCATTGTGTCGGTCGATATCGGTGAAGCCGTCGCTTTGGCTGAGCAAAACTAGAAAGAGAAGCAGCTAATGCAGGAATTGCGTTACATCTTGGTTGCCCTGGGCGGTATTGCTATTGCGGCATTGCTCATTCACGGGTTGTGGAGCAACAAAAAGAATCGTCAGGCACCGATCAAAGAGAAACCGATTGGACGGATGGACTCCAAGTCGCGGGATCGTGATAACGACGCCTTCGACAGCGATGGCATCGGCCAGGTACGTGTGGTCAGTGGTGGCCGTCGTGCCGAGCCCAAGCTGCGCAGTGAAGAGAGCCGCCAGCCGGAACTCGGTCGTCGCCCTGCCGTCCCCGCCTTTGATGATGAAGATGACGAGGACGATCTGCCGCCGCCTGTAGTGCGCAAGCCTGCTGCCCGCCCGGTTCCGCCGCCTCCTGTCTATGAAGAGGAGGAAGCGTTCGACGAACCGCTGCCCGAGGAGATCGACGAGGCGCCCGCCGCGCCGGTGCGCAAACCTGCTCAGGTCAATCGTCGTACCCCGGTCTACCGTTCCCGTCCCCAGCGCGAGCCCATGATGCAGTCGCTGGACGACGAGCCGCTGGTCGAGCCCGCCTACGCGACCGCCCCGACTTTTGGTGCCCGTGCAGAGACAGTCCGTACCGCCGACACAGTGCGTGCCGAACCGGTGCGTGCTCCCGAGCCGGAATATCAGCCGCAGCCCCGTCATGTGGCTCCCGAGCCTGTTTATGAAGAGCCGGCCTATGTGGCACCTGCTCCTGTGGTGGAAGAGCCGCGCATGGCCCCCCAGTCGGTCGAGAAGATCTGGCAGGATGTCTATGTCATCAACCTGATGGGCCGTCCGGGTCACGACTTGCAAGGTGCAACCCTGCTCTCATCCCTGATGGCGCTGGGCTTCAAGTTTGGCGAGATGGATATTTTCCACCGTCACGAAGATCCCAACGGCAAGGGTGAAGTGCTCTTCTCCATGATCAACATGGTCAAGCCGGGTACTTTCAATCCCTATCGGATGGAGCAGTTCACCACGCCGGGTGTCTCCCTGTTCATGCAACTGCCGCTGCGCAGCAATGCCGCGTTTGCCTTCGAGGATATGCTGCAGGCTGCCGATCAGCTGGCCAGCGATCTCGATGCCATGCTGACCGATATGGATCGCAGCCCGCTGAGCGACGAGACCATTGCCCGTTACCGTCACGAGCTGGCTGCCTACGAGGCCAGCCGCGACTAATACGCCATGCGGGTCGAGTGAAGAAAAAGTGCGGTACCCTGGTACCGCATTTTTGTTTCTACCCCGGCCGGATGTTCAATCACACTTCGAGACTTTTTCATGAGCGATATCCTCTCCCGCCACCGTCAATTGTGTGAACTGCTTACCGAATATGGTCACCAGTACTATGTGCTGGATAACCCCACAGTGCCGGATGCCGAATACGATCGCCTGATGCGCGAACTGATTGCGCTGGAGGCCGAGAATCCCGAGCTGAAAACACCGGCGTCACCCAGCGTGCGGGTCGGCGGTCAGCCGCTGACGGCGTTCAGTCAGGTGCGTCACGAGATCCCCATGCTCAGTCTGGATAACGTCTTTAGCAGCGAAGAGTTGCAGGCGTTCGAACAGCGCATGAGCGATCGCCTCAAGCGTGACGTGCGTTTCACCTTCTGCTGCGAGCCCAAGCTCGACGGTCTGGCAGTGAGTCTGCTCTATGTGGATGGCCAGCTGGTGCAGGCGGCCACCCGGGGCGATGGCGCCACCGGTGAGGAGATCACCGAGAACGTGCGCACCATCAAGGCCATTCCGCTCGCGCTGCGGGGCACTGGCTGGCCCGAGCGGCTGGAGGTGCGTGGCGAAGTCTTTATGCCCAAGGCCGGTTTCGAGGCGATGAACGCCAAGGCGCTGGCCGCGGGCGAGAAGGTATTCGTCAACCCGCGCAATGCTGCCGCTGGCAGCCTGCGCCAGCTTGACTCGCGCATCACCGCTAGCCGTCCCCTGAGCTTTTACGCTTACGGTGTCGGTGTTGGCGGCGAGCAACTGGGCGACTCCCACTTTGGCCGTCTCACCCAGCTCAAGGAGTGGGGGCTGCCGCTCAGTCCCGAGGTGAAGCTCAAAGAGGGGGCAGCCGGTTGTCAGGCGTTCCACGACGACATTCTGGCCCGCCGTGGCGAGCTCCCTTACGAGATCGACGGCGTGGTCTACAAGGTGGATGCTATCGCTCTGCAAGAGGAGCTGGGCTTTGTGGCCCGCGCCCCGCGCTGGGCGACCGCCCACAAGTTCCCGGCGCAGGAGGAGATGACAGAGCTTGAGAACGTCGAGTTTCAGGTTGGTCGCACCGGCGCCGTGACGCCGGTGGCCAAGCTCAAACCTGTGTTTGTTGGCGGCGTCACCGTCTCCAATGCCACTTTGCACAATGCCGACGAGATCGAGCGCCTTGGCGTGATGGTCGGCGATACCGTGATCGTGCGCCGGGCAGGGGACGTGATCCCGCAGATCGTGGCAGTGGTGGAGGCACAGCGCCCTGTTGATGCGCGTGAAATTCTCTTCCCGACCGAGTGCCCGGTGTGTGGTTCGGCAGTGGAGCGGCTGGAAGGGGAAGCGGTTGCCCGCTGCTCCGGTGGCCTGTTCTGCGAGGCGCAGCGCAAGGAGGCGATCAAGCACTTCGCCGCCCGTCGCGCCATGGATGTGGACGGCCTTGGCGACAAGATTGTCGAGCAGCTGGTGGACAAGGGGCTGGTGAAGACCCCCGCCGATCTCTTCAGCCTCAATGCCATCCAGCTGGCCGGTCTTGAGCGGATGGGGCAAAAATCGGCCCTCAATCTGGTGGCTGCTATCGATGCTGCGCGCAGTACCACCCTGCCGCGCTTCCTGTTTGCCCTGGGGATCCGTGAAGTGGGGGAGGCGACTGCGCTCAACCTTGCCAACCACTTCCTCACCCTGGATGCCCTGCGCGCGGCCTCGGTGGAGCAACTGCTCGACGTGGCCGATGTGGGTGATGTGGTGGCCAAGCATGTCTACTACTTCCTGCGTCAGCCCCACAACGTGGAGGTGCTGGAAGCCTTGCTGGCTGCCGGCATCCACTGGCCGGCCATCGAGAAGAAAGAGGCCGCGGAGCAACCCTTTGCCGGCAAGACCTTCGTGCTGACCGGCACCCTGACCACCTTGTCGCGCAACGACGCCAAGGCGGCATTGCAGGCGCTGGGGGCCAAGGTGGCGGGCTCTGTATCTGCCAAGACCGATGTGCTGGTCGCGGGGGAAGCGGCCGGTTCCAAGCTGGCCAAGGCACAGGAGCTTGGCATTACCATCTGGAGCGAAGAGGAGTTGCAGCAGGCGCTGCAAGGCCAGAGCTGAGTTCGTCTCTCTGATAAAAAAACAACCCGGTATTCGTGCCGAGTTGTTTTTTATTCCCCCGCTATCACCATTTTTTGCGGGGGTGCAGCAAGCGCCTGAGCAATATTTCCCGAGTGCTCAGTTTGCTCAATCAGTATGGCAACACTCTACAAGGCCACCTGATGCATCAAGCCGAAGGGGGGCATCCTCTCTCGAGGCTTATTCCTGTGGCTTGAGGAAGTTGCGATAGAGCATATAGAGGTGGGCCGAGCTCCAGCTGAAGTTGCTGGCCCCCTGCATGGCGCCGGTCTCCGGATTGTAGTTTTCGCGGATGGGGCCGCTGCCCGCCAGTCCTTCGGCATTGTTGAACAGCTTGTTGACCAGTGCCTCGGCATCGCTGCGATAGCCGTAGTTTTCGAGCCCCTTCACCCCGAAGTAGAACTGATCGAGCCATACCCGGCCGCGCCAGTAGATATTGGGGTCGTAGGCCGGGTTGGTCAGCGCGGCTGTGCCCAGCGGGATCTTTGTGTTGAACTCCTGGGCGTTGAGCATCACCTCGCGCACCCGTGCCGCTTTCTCCTTGTCGGCGACTTCTGCCCAGAGCGGGCTCCACCCTTCCGGGCCACGGCCGCGGGCGGTCAGCAATTTTCCGACGCAGCCGTTGCCGTCAGCAACATCCCCCTGACCAATCTGGCGATCGTAATAGAAGCCTGACGCCTCATCGAACATGCAGCTGTTGATGTAACCAGCCAGCTGGGTCGCGCCATCGCGGTAGCGGCTCGCGTCGTCCGGCTTGCCAAGCAGGTCGGCCATGTCTGCCAGAATGCGTTTCTCTTTGGCGAGGAAGGCGTTGAGCTCCACCGACTCCTGATCGATGGAGAAGCCGATCAAATCGCCATTGTCCTGATGGTTTTCAAAGAAGGCGACGTTCCAGTCCTGACGTGCCTTGGCCAAATCTCCGCCATAGGTCTTGTCGGCATAACGTTGCAGCTGGCCCGGTTCGATAAAGCCGAAGCGGGCGGCGTTGTCCATGCCGGACTCCCAACCGGCGCCGTGCTGGGCACCGATATCCATGTCGCTGTAACCGCCCACGTTCAACACCTGTTGATAGAGCGGCATACCGGCGCAGGCATACCAGCTATCCCCCTCACTGGTACAGCTGGAGAGATCCAGCCCGGCGGGAATACCGTTGGAGTACTGCACCTTGAAGGTGATATTGCCGTACTCGTCATTGTGCTCCACATGCTTGGTGGCGCCATATTCGATGATGCCGTTGCGGTTGTTGTCCCGCGCGCGGTACCACCAGTCGTGGTAGGCCTGCAGCTTGGGATACATCTCGGCGATAAAGGCCTTGTCCTTGGTGGCGCTGTAGATTTCCCAGATGGCCCAGGCGGAGAGGGGCGGCTTGGTGTCGCGCTCGTTCCAGTTGCCGCCATCGCCACCGCGATCCGCCAGCTTGTTGTAGAAGACGGCGTCGATCACCATGCCCGCATCCTGCGGTCGTACCGGATCATCCGGCTGCACCTGATAGTCATACATGGCGCGCACGTTGTTCTTGGCCACCTCAGGGTTGAAGTGCGCCATGGCATAGGCGTGCTTCCAGCTGTCCCAAGCCCAGACGCCGTCGAACCAGCGGGCGGTATTGGAGGGGGTTACCCCATCGTGGAGGATGGCGCCAGCCGGGGATCGCCAGTTGCCATTGAGGGTCTCCATCGCCTTGACGGCGATGCGACGTTCCGACTCGGGGATCCCCTGATTGGAGAGACCCTTGGCAAGGTAGCCCTCCCAGCGGCGGATGGAGTCGGCAAAATAGCTGGCCGGGTTGGCCAGCAGGGCTTGACGGCTCTGCTGATAGCGGCTGGCGTCATCTGCGGAGTGGAGATAGCTCTGCAGGGTGTAGATATCCTCGCTCCCCTTGGCGGCCAGGGTAATGCTGGCGTCGCTTTGGTAGCCCAGTGTCTTCTGGTCGAGGGTGGTGCGACTTGGCAGGGTGCGGTCGATTCGATAGCGGGCGCTGCCGCTCTGCATGATGTTCCAGGTGCTGCGCAGTTTACCGAACTGGAATTCGATTCCTTTGTCGCTCTCGCTGATGGTGCGTGTCCAGCCTGGATATTTGCTGGCAATCGTATCCTTGGCATCCCATTGATTGAGCAACTCGCCCTGCCAGTTGAGGTTGAGGGTGAGCGGTGCATCGGTCTGGTTGATGAGTCGGGTGCGGATAAGGGCGGTGCGGGCATCGCCATAACGCAGCTCCAGCTCCAGCGTAAAGGGCTCGAACTCGAAGCGTTGCACCAGCGCTCCGGGAATAGCGTACACCTCCTGCTTGCGGGCGCTGGTGAGCGGGAACGGGCGCCCGCTCGCATCGCTGAGGGTGAGCTTGTCCAGCTCGCTGGCAAAGAAGAGGCTGTACTCCTCGGAGATGACCATGGGGCCGGTAAAGCCCCCCCACTCCTTGTCGCTCGCAGGCAGCAGGAAACCGTGCCATGCCCCCAGATCGAGCAGTGGGTTGTATTTGAGGTTGGAGTAGCTGTCAAAGTCGCGGAATTGGGTCGGAGTTCCCCGACGGTCGATCACGTCCTTGTACTGGATGGCCTGCTCCGGTTTGGCGACTGTGCTGCTCTCTGTCTGGTTATCGTTGCAGGCGGTCAGTCCGAACAGGGCGGTGCCTAGGGCTATCGAGAGTAAAGTTTTACGAAACATTTCTCGCTCCAATTCCGTTTATGTAGGTTAAAAGGAAGATTTTTTACGCTTATTTTTAGTGAAAAGGTGTTCGGTAGCCATTGTATGGCAAGGGGAAAGGGAGCGCTGGCGCGAGATCACACTCTGAAGAGGCGGCAATGTGAGCGGGATCACCGGGTTACATCAGGTTACATAGAATGGTCTTTAAGTAATATTTTACTTTTCGTTGCTCGCCAATCTGGCAGGGCAGGTGTGCAGGTATTGGTGGGGCGTCAGGCCGAACTCCTGTTTGAAGCGGGCGGCAAAGCGGCTTGGGGAGTCATAACCGCAGGCGAGGGCGACCTCCAGCGGGGTCAGGCCCTGCTGCAACAGGTTGAGGGCGTGGTTCATGCGTACCTGAGCCAGCAACTGGCGAAAGCTGCGACCTTCGGCGGCCAGCTTGCGCACCATGGAGGCGCGGCTCATGGAGAAGTGGGGGGCCACCGCCTCCAGGGTGTGGTCGATGCCGGGTTCCACCGCCAGGTAGCGTGCCAGCCGCTCTGCGAGGGTCATGGTGCTGGCGGGAAAGAGTAACCCGAGGGCGTTGGCGGCCCGCAGTTCGGCATAGAAGCCGCGCAGCAGTTCGGCCTGGGTCGCCTCGCTCAGTCCCCGTTCGGCCATGGTGCTGATGAGCTCAAAGCAGAAGGCGAGCCCGGGGGTGACCTTGACAGCGGGTTCCTCCAGATCGGCGTGGGAAGGGGCTGACTCGGCCAGCCATTCTGGTGGCGGCGGAGTGAGCAGCGTGATGGCGTGGGAGCGAAACTTGCCCTGCTCCGGCTGATTGACGAAGGTGAGCTGGTGGCCTGCCGGGATCAGCAGCCACCGCTCCCTGTCAAACGACAGACGCCGCTCGCGCCACCATAGTTGCTTGCTCCCCTGGGTGACCCAGATGAGGGTTGGGGCATAGATGAGCACCCGATGCAGGGGCTGCTGGCGGATCCCGAGATAGTGGCTCTGTTGCAGCAGGGGTGTGCTCATCCGGTTGGCTCCTAGGGAGTGACGAAGGTGGCGGTCAGGGTGGCCTTGCCGAGCGCCATGCTATTGAGCATGTAGCCTACCATAGCGGGCGGGGTATCAGCCTTTACCTCGAGATCATGGGGCAGGGCCCAGGCGGTGAACTGATAGCGGTGCATGCCGTGACCAGCGGGCGGGCAGGGGCCGCCGTAACCCTGGCTGCCAAAGTCGGTGCGGATCTCCAACCCCTGCTTGAGCTTGCCGGAGGCATTGCTGGCCAGCTCGCTCTGGGTGGCAGGCAGGTTCACCACCAGCCAGTGCCACCAACCGCTGCCGGTGGGGGCATCGGGGTCATAGGCGGTGATGGCAACACTCTTGGTGCCTGCCGGCAGATCTTGCCAACTCAGCTGGGGCGAGTGGTTGTCGCCGCTGCAGCCAAAGCCGTTGAAGCTGAACTGTTTGTCCATCAACTGGCCTTCGTGAATGTCCGTGCTCTTCAGGGTCATGGCAAAGGCTGGCATGGCCGTCAGGCAGAGCAGTGGCAACAGGGCACTCTGTTTGAGCAATTTCATCGGGTGACTCCTCGTGTGGTAACGGGTTCACTTTAGCGAGGGTGGGACAGGATTTTGTTGCAGAACGACTCAAGGTGAGGTCGATTGGTGAGTTAATTGAGCCTTTGGGTGGTTTTATGGCAAGAAGGTAAACGGCAGCCATAAAAAAACCGGCATCAGGGATGCCGGTTTTTTGTTTGACGATGAGAAATGCGGCTTAGCGCAGGATCATCTCGTCACGGCCCGGGCCGACGGAAACCATCGGAACCGGTACGCCGAGCAGCTCTTCGATACGCAGCACGTACTGCTGGGCAGCGCGCGGCAGCTCTTCGAAGGTGCGGCAACCGGTGATGTCTTCGCTCCAGCTTTCCATCTGCTCGTAAACCGGCTTCAGGGCTGCAGTTTGCGGCCAAATCGGGTTCTCGGTGTGGGCACCTTCGTAGGCCACGCAGATCTTCAGATCCGGCAGACCGGTCAGGCAGTCCAGCTTGGTCAGGGCCACTTCGGTGGCGGCTTGCAGCTCGACACCGTTCTTGGTGGCGACAGCGTCGAAGTAGCCGACATCACGAGGACGGCCAGTGGTAGCGCCGAACTCGTTGGTGATCTTGCGGAACTCGTCCTGGTTCTCCATGGCGGTCAGCAGGGTGCCGGTACCGACAGAGGAGCTGAATGCCTTGGCCACAGCGATGACGCGCTCCGGACGCAGACCCGGCAGACCGCCACCGATACCGGCGTAGGCGCCAGATACGTGGGAGGAGGTCACCCAGGGGTATTCGCCGTAGATCAGGTCACGGCCAGCGCCCAGCTGCGCTTCGAACAGCAGGGTCTTGCCTTCGGCCTGCAGCGCTTTGAGCGGCATGCTGACGTTGCACACGGCGTCGATCCACGGTGCAGAGACTTCCAGCAGCCAGTCAGCCATCTCCTGGGCAGTCTGGGTGAATTCGAAGGAGGGGTAGATAGCCTTCATCTGCGGCAGTTTCCAGTCCAGCATGAACTGGATGCGCTCGACCAGCACGTCCGGCTGTTTCAGCCAGCCGACCAGGATCGCTTTCTTCATCACGCGATCGCCGTAGGCAGGAGCGATGCCCTGACGGGTGGAGCCATAGGCGCCGTCACCCAGACGTTGCTCTTCCAGGGTATCTTCCAGTGCGTGCAGCGGCAGGCAGAGGGTAGCGCGGTCAGAGATGGCCAGCTTCGGAGTCACGCCGGAGGCTTTGACTTCGTCGAGCTCGACGGTCAGTTTCTCGGGGCTGATCACCATGCCCGGGCCGAGGACAACCAGGCAATCCGGGTTGAATACGCCACTCGGAACCTGGTGCAGCTTGAAGGTGCCAAGGTCGTTGACCACGGTGTGGCCAGCGTTGTTGCCGCCCTGGAAGCGAATGCTGGCGCCAGCTTGACCTGCCAGATAATCCACGATGCGGCCTTTGCCTTCATCACCCCAGTTAGCACCTACGACTACGATAGACGACATGACTCTTTCTCCTAAGACGTTAGGCGTTCATCCTAGGAGCCTGATGCGGATTAGAAAAATTAATTATCTTTATAATTCCGATAAGAGAACCATATAATTATGGCCAATTAAGCGGCAAACCGTCCGATTTTGCCTGGCAAGCCCCGCACATCGCGGGTTGAGGGACTCTTATGCTGGATATTCACTGGCTGCAAACCTTTGTCACCCTGGCCCGATTGCAACATTTTGGCCAGACCGCCACCGAGCTGCACATGACCCAGCCCAATGTCAGCCTGCATATCAAGCGGCTGGAGCAGGCGACCCGGGTGCGGCTGATCGAGCGCAGTCCGTTTCGCCTGACGCAGGCGGGGGAGCGGCTGCTGCAAAGCGCCGAGCGCACCATTGCCGAGTTGCAGCTCTGCCAGTCCGATCTCAATGCCCTCAACCAGCTGAGTCAGGGGACGCTGGCCATCGCCGCCAGCGACATCATCTCCCGCCTGCTGCTTATCCAGCCGTTCCAGCGCTTCAAGCGGGAGTTCCCCGGCATCGACCTTACCCTGTTCAACACCACTTCGGATCAGGCCGCCGAGCTGGTCAAGGCGGGCAAGGCGGATCTGGGCTTCGTGATGGCGCAAAAGCGCAGCGAGCCGCTCTTCTATACCGAGCTGCAACAGGTAACCTGGTGCGCGCTGGGCCACGGCCTTGCCCGCTGGCAGGCGCGGGCGGTGGCGGGAGAGAGCGATCCCCTCGATGAGCCGACCCTGATCTTGCTCGGTCACGACACCCGCACCCGGGCGCTGATCGACCCATCCCTGCCGCTGTTGGCGTTACCCCCTTGCCGCATCATGGAGGTGGGCAGCGTGGACGCCCAGCTGGATTGGGCCGAGGCGGGCTTTGGTGTCGCCATCGTGCCGGACTTTTCCCTGCATCCGCGCCTCAACCTCACCGCGCCGGTCACCAGCCTCGGCGACTTTCCCGGTACCAGTCTGGGCTACGTGGTGCGCCAGAATCAGGTGTTGTCGCGGGCCATCAAGCAGTTGCTGCACTGGGTAGAGGAGGAGATCCAGAAGCCCAACCCCTATCTGACCCGGGTGATGGAGCCGTAGCGGGGCGGCAAGGTGAGTAGGTCTATCGGGGTGACTGTGCCGCCATCAATTGCGTCACTATCGAACGTGCGTAAACAATCAGGGCAGCCGAGGCTGCCCTGATGTATTTGTGGGTGCTGACCACTCAGTGCTGCGGCGGTGTGGCTGCACTGGTGGCAGGGGAGGGAAGTATATCGGTTTTATCCTGCGGTGGGGTTTCGTCAGCAACCGCGCTGCTGGCAGGCTGGGTTGCCTGCTCTTGCGGCGCAGTGGCCGCAGAGGCGCTCTGTGGCAACTGAGTTGAAACGGCAGCCGATGGTGCTGGCGCCGTTGACGCTGCGGCAGAGGGGGCCACGCTCCCACCCTCGGTGGTTGGCGCAGTGAGCTCGGGGGTGACCTCGAGCGCCTCTTCGGGTAAGGGATTAACCTCTGTGGCTTCTGTCGCCACTGCGGCACTGCTGGTGGCGGTCGCGTCAGAGGGCGCAGTCGTCCCGTCAGCGGCACTCACCTGCTCTGCTGTTGGTGCCGCCTCCGAGGTTGATGGTTCAGGTGCTAACTGCTCCGGTGCCAACTGTTCCGCTGTTAACTGCTCGGGGGTCAGTGGCAAGGGGGCTGGTGGTTGATCCGACATCCCCGCATGGAGGGGCAGCTCGGTTTGCGCCTGCAACTGCTCGGGCGTCACCTTGCTCAGGGCGGGATGCAGCCGACTGAACTGTTTGACCCGGGCCAGCAGGGTATCGCGCACAGTTCGGACGATGGGGCCCGGCAGGCTGGCCAGCGCCACCAGTTCGGCACTCATCCCGATGTTGTTGATGGCGGTGGTCTGCCCCGGATAGAGGTTGGCGGCGATGCGGCTGCGCTGGTAGTAGGGGTGTTGCTTGAGCAGCCTGTCGATCTGCTCCCCTTCGATGGGGATGAGGCGCACCTTGCAGCGGCTGATCAGATCGCCGACCGCCAGACTGGGGTGACCGGCAACCACAAACGCGGCATCCAGCGAGCCATCGCACAGCCCTTCCAGCGGTTCGCTGTCCGACTTGAGTTGATAGGCAGCAAACTGCCCGGGTTGCCATCCCATGGCCGCCATCAGGGCCTGGCTGGTGATCTGCTCACCGGCGCCGTTGTTGCCCGGATAAACCCGCTTCCCTTCGATATCTGCCAGGGTGGTGATGCCGCTATTGGGGGCGGCCAGCAGGGTCAACGATTCCTGATAGAGGCGAAACAGGCTGCGTAGCTCATTGTTGGCCCCCTGCCCGCTGAAGGGGCCGGTGCCGTGCAGGGCGTGGTGCAACACATCGGACTGCACCAGCGCCAGCTGTACGTCCCCCTTGTCGAGTGCCTTGAGGTTGGCCATTGAGCCACGGGTGCTCTGCACGGTGCAGCTGTCCCCATGCAGGGCATGGCCGGCATTGAGCACCCGGCAGATGGCGCCACCGGTCGGGTAGTAGACCCCATTGAGCGGGCCCGTTCCGATGGTCAGCGCCTGGCTGCCAAAGGGGAGCAGCGCAGAGAGTGCACAGAGGGGAAGCAGAAGGTGATGCAAGATCCGTAGAGACATAATTGACCGTTGACTGAGTTGACCGCTGGCTGATGACACAGGGAAAAAGGGATGGGGCTTGCCCATCCCGTTGCTGGCTGATCAGGGCTTGTTGTTGAGGATTGCCCGCTCCATCCGCGCCAGCGCGTCGGTCAGCCGTGCCCTGGTGCAGCCGAAGTTGAGCCGCACGAACTGACCATCGCCAAACTGGGCGCCGGGGGAGAGACCAACGCCGGCCTGCTCGAAGAAGGCGATGGGATCGGCAAGGCCAAGGGCGCTCACATCGATCCAGGCCAGATACGTCGCCTGATGACTGGCCAGCTTGACGCCGGGCCAGCGGGCAACCGCCTGCTGGATCAGGGCCAGATTGGCCGCCAGATAGTCGAGTTGCGCGGTCAGCCACTGTTCGCCACCCTCATAGGCTGCTTCGGCGGCGACAAAGCCCAGCAGGTTGACGTCGGCGCTGATGCCGCGCATCGCCTGTTGCAGCCTGAAGCGCAGACGGGCGTTGGGGATAATGGCGAAGGAGCAGCAGAGACCGGCGATATTGAAGGTCTTGCTCGGGGCCATCATCACCGCGCAGCGCCCGGCTGCTTGTGCACTGATGGCGCCGTAGGGAATGTGGCGGGCGTTTTTATCCAGCAGCAGATCGCAGTGGATTTCATCGGAGCAGATCACCAGATTGTGGCGCGCGGCGATGACATCGATGGCCAGCAGCTCGTCACGGGTGAATATGGTGCCGCCCGGGTTGTGGGGGTTGCAGAGCAGCAGTAGATCTGCGGCGGGGGCCTGACGCTCAAGCTCTGCCAGATCCAGCACCCAACGACCCGCCTCTTCAATCATCGGCACGGTGAGCAGGGGGCGATCATTGAAGCCCGGCGCCTGCAGGAAGGGGTAGTAGACCGGCTTGGGGGTGATGATGCCGCGGCCATGCTGGCTCCACGCCTTGCAGGCGAGGTTGAGCCCCGGCACCACGCCCGGCAGGAATACCAGCCATTCGGGCTCGATGGCCCAGCCATAGCGGGTCGCCATCCGTTCGATAATGAGTTCGATCAGGCGCGGCGAGGGGCGTGAATAGCCGAAAATGCCGTGGGCGACCCGTTTGGTCAACGCCTCGATCACGGACGGGGGGGAGACAAAGTCGGTATCGGCAACCCACATGGGCAGCACATCCTGACCCTTGTACTTGTCCCATTTCAGGCTCATGGTGCCACTGCGGTCTACTTCCTGATCAAAATCAAACATGCGAATTCCTTGTGCTGGCAGGATGGGCTTTCACTCTACGGGGTCGCGGCCTCCCTCGCAAGGCGCACGCCTGCTTATGCATCCTTGAGCCCGCTCTTGATAGTGACATAAGATAGGCGCCGAATTTTCATACGGCTGCCGCCCGTTAGCCCGTATCGTCCCTCCAACCAGTGGTAACCCTATGAGCTTGTCGATAGCGGCGGTCAAACGCCCTGACCCCGTCTCTCTTTCATTTCTTGCCGTGACCTTTATGACCGGCGTCGCGGTGGCACTGCAGGTGCCTACCTTAAGTCTGTTTCTGGCCGAAGAGGTGCAGGTGCGCCCCTTTCTGGTCGGGCTCTTCTATACCATCAATGCGGTGGTGGGCATTCTGGTCAGCCAGTGGCTGGGCCACCGCTCCGACAACAAGGGGGATCGCAAGCGACTGATCCTGCGCTGCTGTTTTGCCGGGGTGGCGCTCTCCCTGCTGTTTGCCTGGAACCGCAACTACTGGCTGCTGGCGAGTCTGGGGGTCATGCTGGCGGCGCTGGCGGCCACGGCCAGTCCCCAGCTGTTTGCGCTGGCGCGGGAATACTCCGACAGCCGCAACCGGCGGGCTGACATGTTCAGCTCGGTGATGCGAGCCCAATTTTCGCTGGCCTGGGTCATAGGCCCGCCCATCGCCTTCGCGCTGGCCATCGGCTACGGCTTCGAGCTGATGTATCTGGCTTCGGCACTGGCCTACCTGCTCTGCGCCCTGGTGGTGTGGCGCTGGCTGCCCTCTCTCCCTTTGCCCAAGATGGCTGAAGAGAGCGAGCGGGTCAGCAGCTGGCGGGATCCGGCGGTGCGTGCGCTCTTTATCGCCTCCACCCTGATGTGGACCTGCAACAGCATGTACCTCATCAATATGCCGCTTTACATCACCCGCGAGCTCGGGATGGATGAGAAGCTTGCCGGTATCCTGATGGGCACGGCGGCGGCGCTGGAGATCCCCTTCATGCTGCTGGCGGGTTACTACACGGCCCGTTTTGGCAAGCGCCCCATGATGCTGCTGGCGGTGCTGGCTGGTGCGGCCTTTTACACAGGTCTGGTGACCCTCACCGACCAATACGCCCTGATCGCCTTGCAGCTGTTCAACGCCATCTTCATCGGTATCGTGGCGGGGATCGGCATGTCTTACTTTCAGGATCTGATGCCGGGGCGGGCCGGGGTGGCGACCACCCTGTTTGCCAACAGTATCCGCACCGGCTCCATCATGGCAGGGGCCATCGCCGGTGTGGTGGCGGAGGTGTGGAGTTTCCACGGGGTCTTTATGGTGGCGCTGGGATTGGCACTGGTGGCACTGGCCGCCAGCTGGCGGGTGCCCAACGTCTGACGGGGGATCTGGCTGTTATTTGTCGTGTTGGGGCTGGGCGTGCGGAAGCGGCGCTGATTCGCCCTGATATTCGTTGCGCAGGCAGCGCAGCAGCAGCTCGGTCGCGGGGCCGAGAGATTCGGGGGAGAGGGTCAGCAGGTAGGTGTAGAGGTGGCGCTCGTTGCCGCTTTCCAGATCCAGCTGTATGAGTGAACCTTCCGCCAGCTCCCGCTCCACCAGATGACGCGGCAGCCAGGCATAGCCGAGGCCGAGGCGCAGCATGGCGAGCACTTCGTGGTAGTGGGTCGCCTTCCAGCCGGTGTCATCTGCATCGTTCCAGTCCACCGAGCGGTGAATGGGGGGATGAAGGCTGATCTGGTTGTGGCTGGTCAATACGTCGCTGCGGATGGGCCTCTCCTCTTGCGCCAGCGGATGGCTGGCGGCGCAGAGGGGCAGCAGGCACACCTCGTCCAGCAGCAGACCGGTGCGATCGCCGGGCAGGTGCTCGGAGAGCATCAGATCCCCCGGTTGCAGGGCGTTGAAGTGGCAGTGAATGCGTTCGTGCAGGTTGACCCGGCAACCCCGGCTGCGGGGATAGAAGCTGGCCAGGGCCCGATAGAGGCGATCCCTTGGCTGCAGCGCCGAGACATAGAGGTTGATCTGCGGCTCCCATTGTCGCTCCAGGTTGTTGGCCAGATTTTCCAGCTCTTCCACCTGTTGGCTCAACTGACGGGCCCGCTTGAGGAAGATCTCGCCCGCCGGCGTCAGCACCGCCTTGCGGCCGCGCACCTCCAGCAAGGGCACCCCCAGACTCTGCTGCAACTTCGCAACCGCATGATTGAGGGAGGACTGGCTCTTGTTCAGCGCCTCGGCCGCCTGGGCGTAGCCGCCGCAGTCGACCACCGCCTGAAAGATCCGCCATTGCTCAAACGTGCTCTTGGGACGAAACATAGTTCAACCTGATTGGAGATAGGATGGTCAGTGGTTCGAACAGGGAGCCTGTGCCCCCTATTCAATTTAACCCCTGCCGCACAACACTCTGGGTATTTTATTGATTTATTTGGGCTGGGCCACGCAACTTGTTTATTTTGGCTGAGCCACAAAGGTCTGACCGGTTTTGCCGCGGCTGTCCGACCCCATCAGGTAGAGGTAGAGCGGCATCAGGTCGGCCGGAGTCTTGAGGTTCATGGGATCTTCCGCCGGGAAGGCGCTGGCGCGCATCTTGGTACGGGTACCGCCCGGGTTTAGGGTATTGACCCGCACACCGGTGTTCTCAAGCTCGTCAGCCAGCACTTCCATCATCCCCTCGATGGCGAATTTGGAGATGGCATAGGTGCCCCAGTAGGCGCGCCCTTTGCGCCCCACGCTGGAGGAGGTGTAGACGATGGAGGCATCGCCCTGCGTCTTGGCAGTCTGGCGCAGCAGCGGCAGCAGCGCCTGGGTCAGCAGGAATTCCGATTTGACGTTGACCTGCATCACCTCGTCCCACTCCTTCTCCTGAATGTGTTCAAACGGAGAGAGGGTGCCAAGCAGACCGGCGTTGAACAGCACGCCGTCGAGGCGGCCAAACTGCTGGGCGAAGGTTTCGGCCATGCCGCGGTAGTGGGCGGCGGTGGCCCCTTTCAGATCCACCGGCACGATGGCGGGCAGCGGATAACCGGCCGCTTCAATCTGGTCATACACGGCTTCGAGTTTGGCGCTGGTGCGGCCGAGCAGGATCACGGTGGCACCGTGAGCGGCGTAGGTGAGGGCGGCTTCGCGGCCGATCCCGTCGCCGGCACCGGTGACCAGAATGACTTTATCCTTGAGCAGATCGCGGGGCGCCTGATAATCGAGCATGACAACTCCTGTTAACAAATTCCGGCCATAAGTGCATGGCAATCGGCGCCAAGTGTACTGATCCGCGCGCCTGTTTGACCAGCCAGCGGCAAGAAAAATGTGAAGAAAATAGAGAGGTTGTGATGCTCGGGTTGGTTTTTCCTGGCACTGGCTGCGATTTTTTGCGCGCCTCCATCAAACTCCCTAGAATGTGACGAAAACCGATCCATTCTGGAGTCCATCGTGACATTTCTGACCGAATATGGCCTGTTTTTGGCCAAGACAGTGACCTTCCTGCTGGCCATCGGCGCCATCATCCTGATGATTGTGAGCACTCGCCAGCCGAAAGCGCGCAAGGGGGAGCTGGTGGTGACCGATCTCTCGAGCGAGCTGGAGCAGGGGCAATTTGCCCTCAAGAGCGCGCTCGCCAGCAAGGCCGAGCGCAAGGTGATGGAAAAGCAGCAGAAAGAGGAGCAGAAAAAACGCGCCAAGGCGGGGGATGAGCGCAGTCGCCTGTTCGTGCTCGATTTCAACGGCAGCATGGATGCCAAAGAGGTGGCCTCCCTGCGCGAAGAGGTGAGCGCGGTGATTGGCGTCGCCCAGCCCGGCGACGAGGTGCTGCTGCGACTCGAATCCGGTGGCGGCGTAGTGCATGGTTACGGCTTGGCCGCTTCCCAGCTGCAGCGGCTGCGCGATCGTGACATCAAGCTCACCGTGGCTATCGACAAGGTGGCGGCAAGCGGCGGCTACATGATGGCTTGCGTGGCGGACAAAATCCTGGCGGCCCCCTTTGCCATCGTCGGCTCCATCGGGGTGATCGCCCAGCTGCCGAACTTCAACAAGTTGTTGAAAAAGCACGATATCGAATTCGAGATGCACACCGCCGGTCAGTACAAGCGCACCATCACCATGTTCGGCGAGAACGACGATCTGGGGCGCGAGAAGTTTCGCGAGGAGCTGGCGGCGATCCACGAGCGCTTCAAGGCTTTTGTGGCCGAACACCGCCCGCAACTCGATATCGATCAGGTCACGACCGGCGAGCACTGGCTGGCAAGTCAGGCCAAGGGGCTGGGGTTGGTGGATACCCTCTGCACCAGCGATGACTATCTGCTGGCGCAGGCCAGCCACCACAAGGTGATCGGCATCAGCTATCGCAAGCCAAAAAGCCTGACCCAGAAGCTGGGGCAGCAGGGCGCGCAGGCGCTGGAAGCCGGACTGGGGCGTCTGTGGCAGCAGAGCCCCTGGCGCTAAGCCTGGCCCCTGGCGTTAGCCAGAGGGAAATCCCGCGATAAAAAGGCCAGTCGATGCCTATCGGCTGGCCTTTTTGCATCCGGTTGCACCTTGCTGGTGAGCAAAGGTTGTTTCTATTGAGGCCCTCTGTTACAACTGAATGCTTTCCCCGTTTATGACAGGATCTTGTGGTAAGAGCTGCGGGGCATGGAGCATAGCGATGTCATGGAGCACCTTCAGGCAATTTACCCCGCTGGTCTGGATCGTCATTCTGGGTACCTTCATGGTGCGCACCAGCTACTACATGGTGTGGCCCTTCCTCTCCATTCTGCTCTATCGGGAGTATGACCTTTCGGCCACCTTCATCGGCCTGTTGCTGGGTGGCTCGATGGCCCTCTCTACCCTGGTCAGTTTTTACGGCGGCTGGCTCTCTGATCGCTTCGGGCGGCGCAGCATACTGCTGGCCGGTTGTCTGGTGGCGATGATCTGTTTCGGCCTGCTCGGTTTTTCGCACGAGGTGTTCTGGCTCGGAGTCGGGGTGATGGGCAGCGGCCTCTCGTCGGGGCTCATCGATGCCCCCGGCAAGGCGTTGATGGCCGACAGTCTGGCCTCGGCCAAGGCGCGGGAGCTGGCACTGCACCTGCGCTATTTTCTGCTCAACCTGGGGGCGGCGCTGGGGCCGCTGCTCGGGGTGACCCTCGGGATCAACGCCCAGCAGGAGACCTTCCTGTTTCTGGTGGTGAGCTATTTGCTGTTGGCGCTGGCCTTTGGCTGGGGATTTCGCCGGGCTGGCAGCACAGGCAAGCCGGGTGCTGCTGGCCCCGGACTGAGGGATGCCATCAAGGTGTTGCTGGCGGATCGCGCCTTCCTGCTGCTGGTGATGGCCAATCTGCTGATGGTGCTGGTTTACTCCCAGTTTCACTCGCCGCTGGTGCAGTACCTGACCCGGGCCGGTATGCCGCAGGTGGCCGAGCTGGTTGCCCTGCTGGTGGCGACCAATGCCCTGACCGTGGTGCTGCTGCAGTTTCCGCTGCTGCGGTTGTTGTCACGCTGGCCGGTGCGGGTACGGCTTCATATCGGCATGGCGCTCTTTCTGGCGGCCCAGCTGCTCTTCGCGCTGGGGGACCCGATGGTGCGCAGCCACTGGTTTGGCGCCGTGCTGCTGCTCAGCATCGGCGAGACCATCCTCTTCCCCCTGCTCAACGTGCTGATCGACCAGATGGCCCCCACCCACCTCAAGGGGAGCTACTTTGGTGCCAGCGCACTGGCCGGGTTGGGAGGGGCCGCCGGCGCCCTGCTGGGAGGCTGGATCCTCGAGCAGTGGAGCGGGCAGTTGCTCTATGTGCTGATGGCGCTGCTTTGTGTGGCGATTTTTGCGCTTTATGAAGCCGGCGCCCGACATCATGGTCGGCGAAGTGCCCGACAGGAGTCGGTGGTAGGCTAACCGGGTTGACCTCGCTGCTGGCCAGCCCCTTATGGTTCAGAAGGTCAGCACCTTGTCGGCAGCCAGGGTCCATTGGGCCAGCATCGGCAGGGTGCCGACCTCAATGCCCTCGATCAGCGGCAGAGCTGTGATGCCACGGGCATCGGTGCAGGTCTTGCACAGGCGAATGGTGACGCCCTGGGCCAGCAGGATCTCCAGCATCTGGCGCAGGTTGTATCCCTCGGCCGGTGCCTGACCGGCCAGTGCCGCGCTCACCGCATCGGACATCAGGAACAGCTTCAGGTTGGCCCCCCCCTGTTCGTTGAGGGCGATAGCGAGACGCAGGGCGTTGAACAGGGATTCGCTGCCATAGGGGGCACCGTTGGCAATGACCACAATTTGTTGATTCATAACAGACTCCCGATTGAAAAGAGCGCTATTGTAGAACCAACAGGGTGGCAATTGCGTGATGTCGCACAACTTCTGTCGCACCTTTTTCCCGCTTGCTTGACCCTGCTGCCGATCAAGGTTTTTATGGTCAGCTCGCAAACAAGACCGGATGAATCGAGATGTGGAAAGTATTGGGAGCCGGCTTGCTGCTGTTGGCGGGTCAGGCCTTTGGCAGTGAGGCGGTCGGTTGCAAGGCCCGTCTGCAGGCCGTCAACGACCAGCTGGTGTTTGCCAAAGCACACAACAACGCCGGGCAGATTGCCGGGCTGGAACAGGCCGCACGCAATATCAAGGCCAATTGTACCGATGAAGGTCTGCTCAAGGAGCAGAAAGAGCGGGTTAACAAGCTGCGTGGCAAGGTGGACGAGCGTCTGCTCGAGCTGCAGGAGGCGAGAGTCAGTGGCAAGCCGGACAAGATTGCCGACAAGCAGAGCAAATTGGAGCAGGCACAGACCGACTTGCTGACGGCGCAGCGGGAACTGGATGAATTGCACCGGTTGGTAAACAAAAAATAGCCATCATGGAGATGAGGGCGGGATCAAAAAAGGCCGGGATTTCCCGGCCTTGTTGCATTTACTGTCGGTGCATCTGTACAAACTTCTTCATCAGCAGCGCTGCGGTTTCATCATATGGACGGGCTCCCGGAGGATGCAGCCTGTGAGTTGTTGATGCTGATACCGAGGTTACTGCCGATGCATCCGCACAAACTTTTCCATCAGCTGATCTTCGGTTTCCACATGAGCGGGATCCCAGATGATGCAGTCGATAGGGCAGACACTGATACAGGTCGGCTTCTCATAGTGACCGACGCACTCGGTGCAGCGACTGGGGTCGATCTCGTAAATCTCCTCACCCAGGCTGATGGCCTGGTTCGGACACTCGGGATCACACATGTCACAGTTGATGCACTTGTCGGTGATGAGCAGTGCCATCTCAGGCGGCCGAGTGGGGCTGACGGGTATCCTGACGCTCACCGAGGTTGCGCAGCAGGATGCCGTAGTTCACGTCCACTTCCTTCGGCACCGGCACATAGACTACGTGGCCGTTGCCCGGTGCGGTGTCGATCAGCTCGCCCTTGCGGTTCTGCATCTGCTCCAGATTGAAGCTGAGGTTGCCCTGCGGGGTCATCAGCTCCAGGCTGTTGCCCACCAGGAACTTGTTCTTTACCTCGACCTCGACCATGTCACCGTTGCGACCGGTGATCTCGCCGACGAACTGCTGGGTGTCGGAGACGGAGTAGCCGTAGTCGTAGTTCTGGTATTCGCTGTGGTTGTGACGGCGCAGGAAGCCCTCGGTATAGCCGCGGTGGGCCAGATTTTCGAGGGTGCCCATCAGGCTGCGGTCGAACGGACGGCCTGCAACCGCATCGTCGATGGCCTTGCGATAGACCTGGGCGGTACGGGCGCAGTAATAGAAAGACTTGGTGCGCCCTTCGATTTTCAGCGAATGGACGCCCATCTTGGTCAGGCGCTCGACATGTTCGACTGCGCGCAGATCCTTGGAGTTCATGATGTAGGTGCCGTGCTCGTCCTCGAACGCGCTCATGTACTCGCCCGGGCGGTTGGACTCCTCCAGCAGCACCAGTGCATCGCTCGGCTTGCCGAGGCCCAGCGTCGGGTCAACTTTCTGCACGGCGATGGGCTCCTGACGGTGGACGATCTGGCCCACGTCATCTTCTTTACCTTCGTGAACCTTGTACTCCCAGCGGCAGGAGTTGGTGCAGGTGCCCTGGTTGGGGTCGCGCTTGTTGATATAGCCGGAGAGCAGACAGCGGCCGGAGTAGGCCATGCACAGAGCGCCGTGAACGAAGACTTCCAACTCCATCTCCGGCACCTGCATGCGGATCTCCTCGATTTCGTCCAGCGACAGTTCGCGGGAGAGGATGACCCGAGTCAAGCCCATCTGATGCCAGAACTTCACCGTGGCCCAGTTGACCGCGTTGGCCTGCACCGAGAGGTGAATGGGCATATCAGGGAAAGCTTCGCGCATCATCATGATGAGACCGGGGTCTGACATGATCAGCGCATCCGGCTTCATCTCCACCACCGGACGCATGTCGCGGATAAAGGTCTTGAGCTTGGAGTTGTGGGGCTGGATGTTGGCCACCACATAGAACTGCTTGCCGAGGGCATGAGCCTCGTTGATGCCGAGCTGAAGGTTCTCGTGATCGAATTCGTTGTTGCGTACCCGCAGACTGTAACGGGGCTGGCCGGCATAGACTGCATCGGCGCCATAGGCGTAGGCGTAACGCATGTTCTTGAGGGAACCTGCGGGGGAGAGCAATTCTGGTTTAAACATGTCGGACTCTTTATGTCTGATTGCAAATCAGGACAACGCCACCTGATGGCGTCGTAGTGGTTGAGTTGCGGTGCAAGATGCCCTCCGAGAGGATGCTCAATGCAGCGCGACCCGATGACGGCATATCCGGGGTTATCGAAAGAAGATGCGCCGGATATTCGGGGTGCGAGATTGTACTCGCCCCCACGTCATCATGCAATTTGGCAGGAATATCATGCGAATGGAAAATCAGTTTTTGGGTAATCTGTGATGGTGGGTTAGCGATATTTGCCGATGTTCAATTATCCAGTGCGAGTTGAAAATCGGGAAACTGTTCGCTCATAAAATTGCGGGGGCTGTGGCCATTGCCTGCGCTGGCCAGCCATTCCCAATCCAGTTTTGGCGAGCCCGCTTTGAAGCGTTGATAGGCAACGCCCTGATGAATGGTCAGAAAGAGGGTCGTGGGGAGTCCCAGCTTGTTGCTGTAGCGCACCATCAGATCGCCCTGATAGTCGTTGCTGATTCTGATTTTGAGTGCCTGCAGTGTCAGACCTGTTGCGTGGCCATGCTCATCCCAGACTTCAAACATGATGTGAACACTCTGATGTTGATGATGCCACGATGAGCAAGGTGGGATGCAATTGCAACTGTCAAATCTGACAAGGGCGGAAAGTGTTAGTGGGCAAGAAAGCGAAAACCCGGCGCAAGGCCGGGCTTTCTGAATGATGGTGGAGGGAGAAGGATTCGAACCTTCGAAGGCAGAGCCGTCAGATTTACAGTCTGATCCCTTTG